>JAEZJQ010000014.1 GCA_023436305.1 Bacillota bacterium | reverse complement strand
ACTCTATTTGTCGACTGATCCGAGGTGAGATTCTTGCTGAAGCAATTGCGGAATAATTTTATAACGGGTTTGTTGATTATTTTGCCGTTAACGGTTTCCTTAGTCGTGTTGTGGTGGGCGTTTGTTAAAATTGATTGGATTTTGGGAAATTTATTTCAAAAATATTTAAAAATCGAGATTCCCGGGTTGGGATTGATTACCTTGCTGGCATTGATCACCTTTGTGGGCTTGGTGGCTCAGAATTTTATCGGTAAGAAATTAATCCGTTTTGGGGAAGTAGTCGTTGCCAAAATTCCAATTTTACGGGGAATTTATAACACCACCAAACAATTTACCGAAGGACTGACTCAAGCTGATAAAAGCGCTTTCCGCCATGTGGTTTTAATTGAATATCCCCGTCCGGGGATTTTTAGTGCCGGATTTTTAACCGGAGATTCGCCACCCGAAGCTTGTCAAAAAACCGGTCAGAAGCTATTAAACATTTTTGTGCCCACGGTTCCCAACCCCATGGGTGGTTTTTTGGTTTTTGTGCCTGAAAATGAAATTACTTATTTGGATATGAGTATTGAAGACGGTTTAAAATTATTTATTACCGCCGGTGTAATAAAACCGGAACAAAAAGCACCGTAAGCACATTCGGAAAATAAAACAAATTTACAACACCTAATATTTTCTAGCCGGCATTGAGGCTGTTTTTTTTATCTTTTTCATCACAAAACGGGTGAAATATATTAATCATGACTTTATTTAAAACTAGATCTAAAAACAACTTAATCCGCTAAACTTATTTTCGATACTTACCGATAAAAATAATGATATTAATCAATTGGAGTGACACGGATGGATATAGCAACGATTTTAGGAATAATTATCTCATGTGTGAGCATTTTTGGCGGTAGTATGTTGGAAGGAAAAATTGAGACCGGTATTGCTTTACTGAATGTTCCGGCAGCGTTTATCGTTTTCGGTGGTACTATCGGGGCTACGATGACCAGTTTCCGGATGAAAGAGATCAAGAATTTTTTAAAATATTTTGTAGCGGCTATTAAGCAAGAAAAGTTCGATATTACGGCTTTGATTGGGGAAATGGTCCGTTATGCTGAAATGGCCCGTAAAGAAGGGCTGTTAACCCTGGAAGAAACCATTTCTAGCGTGAAAAACCAGTTTTTGAAAAAAGGAATTCAATTGATCGTTGACGGTACCGATCCTAATCTGGTACGGGAAATCCTGGAGATTGAAACGGATTATATGGAAGAACGACATAAGACCGGTATTCGTATATTTCAGCAAGCCGGTGGTTACGCTCCAACGATGGGAATTGTCGGAACCGTGTTGGGGTTAGTTAGTGTACTGGGTAATTTGCAAGATACCGCTGGGATCGGACCATCAATTGCCGTCGCTTTCGTTGCTACTTTCTATGGAATTTTTTCGGCCAATGTGCTTTGGTTGCCAATATCCCAAAAACTTACGGTTAGTACCCGGGAGGAGATTTCTGCCCGTCAGATCATCATTGAAGGTATTCTCTCGATTCAAGCCGGAGAGCATCCGCGGGTAATCGGTGAAAAACTGACATCCTTCCTGCCGCCATCCAATCGGCCCACTCAGAACAGGCAGCAAGATGGATTCGGAGGGCGAGGTTAGTCTATGAAAAAAAAGGAAGAAGAAGCCCCTGAAAACGTGGAACGATGGATGTTAACCTATCTGGATATGATGACTCTGCTCATGGCCTTTTTCTGTATTTTATTCGCTTTTGCGCAAGTCGATGCGGATAAGTTCAAACAAGTGGCTCAATCGATGAATATGGCATTTGGGAGTGGCGGCGGCGGCGGTAATATGATGACCAACTTTAGAGGAACCGGGATCGTTCCTCAATTATCGTCCGATTCATTGATTACGATTCGCGAAAACACCCAATTCAAATCGATTATTAAAATGCTCATGGATTATGCCGCCAAAGAGGGAATTTCGAAATCACTTCAGTTTAAAATCACGGATCGTGGGCTGGAGGCCAGTTTTTCGGATGATGTGTTATTTGAAAGCGGCAAGGCTGAACTATCTTCCAAATCCCGCGAAATCCTTGATAAAATGGCCAATACTTTATTTATTGCGGATGCGCCCATTCAAGTGGAGGGGCATACCGATAATATTCCGATTCACAATGATAAATATCAGTCAAACTGGCAATTGTCCACTGAACGGGCCACCAATGTGATTATGTACTGGATTTTCAAATACCCTTCGAAGGCAAAGCTTTTAAGCGCGGCCGGTTATGGTGAGTATCACCCCATGGATACAAACAATACCCCGGAAGGCAGAGCCAAGAACCGGAGGATTTCAATTATTTTGTTGCGGAGTTCGGCGGCAAACGGATCGAAGCCGAAAGTTGTTGATTAATTTTATTATGGATACCGGCTTCATTTTCCGGAAAAACTAAGCCGGTAAATGTAATTTTGTTATTGCCAATCACCCTGGATTTTGCTATGATTATTGCAATGAAAAGTGTTTACACGGAAAGAGGCTAACTTATGAAAGAAAAAGTAATTGCGGAACTAAACAAGATCAGGCCTTCCCTTAATGCGGACGGCGGTGATGTGGAACTGGTGGATGTAGTTGATGGGGTGGTCAAGGTACGGCTTAAAGGGGCTTGCGCCGGTTGCCCCATGTCAACTATGACCATAAAAAATGGAATTGAGAGTTTCTTAAAACAACAGCTCCCCGACGTAAAGAGCGTGGAACAGGTTTAAACAGGATTTTGATTAAGATTTAAGCTGATTTCGATCAGGATTAATCGGATAACTGATGATTCGATGAAATGATTCATCGAATTAACCAAGTACATAGTATCAGAAGTAAGAAAAGTTAGACAAAGACTACTTGACAAGTTATTCAAGTAGTCATTTATTTTGCCGGTGAATGAATTAATTTAATCCGGGGAAATTATGTTGCCGTAAGGCTTCGTAGATTACTATCGCCACCGAATTGGCCAGATTTAAGGAGCGGGCTCCGGAAAACATGGGAATACGAATATTATGGTCTGGATTGATATCCAGTATCTCCGGAGGAAGCCCTCGGGTCTCCGGCCCGAAGATAATGGAGTCCTCCGGGGTATAGTTCATTTGATGGTAAGGATGGACCCCTTTGGTGGTGGCAAAGAATAAACGGCGTTCCGGGTTTTTGGAAAGGTAGGTGCTAAAGTTCAAGTGGCGTTCTATATTTACCAGTTCCCAGTAATCCAATCCGGCCCGTTTTAGCCGTTCATCGTCCCAGAAAAAACCAAACGGTTCAATCAAATGGAGCTCCACCTTGGCCGCGGCGCAAAGGCGGGCGATATTCCCCGTGTTTTGAGGTATTTCCGGCTGATAAAGGACAACATGCATAGTAAACCTCCCTATAATAATGTTTATCTTTTTTTACTTTGCAATGTAAACACTTGACATCGGACTTTTGAGATTTGACTTGATTATTATATCAATTAATCTTGGGGTAAGGAATGGGTTTTGGGATGAATTATGAAGCAGCGCTGAAGTATATTAAGGAATGCTCCAAGTTTGGGATAAAATTGGGGCTGGAGCGGGTTAGTGAGATCTTGAAACGGTTGGGTAATCCCCAGGAACAGTTTCGGTCGGTTCATATCGCAGGAACCAACGGGAAGGGATCTACGGCGGCGATGTTTGACTTTGTATTGCAGGAGGCCGGATATAAAACCGGCCGGTTTACTTCACCGCATTTGGCGTCTTATCGGGAACGTTTTACGGTAAACGGCGTTTGGATATCCAAAGAACAGCTTTGTGAAATTGTCGCTAAAGTAAAGCCGGTATTGGAAGCTGTGTCCGGGGACGGTTTCGGCGATCCCACCGAGTTTGAAATCGGCACGGTGATAGCTTTTGAGTTTTTTGCCGCGCAATCAGTGGATGTGGCCATCATTGAAGTGGGGATGGGAGGGCGGTTTGACGCCACCAATGTAATCCGGCCGGTGCTAAGCGTTATTACCCGGATTGATTATGATCATCAACAGTATTTGGGGAATTCTCTCACCGATATTGCTTTTGAAAAAGCCGGGATCATTAAGTTCGGAGTTCCGGTTATCATTGGCGCTCAACTTCCCGGGATTGAATCTTACTTATGCCGGATAGCTGATTCCCGGGGCTCTATCTGCAAGTTGGCCTCGGATATTACCATCGGACCGGTTACGGTCGGTGAGGACGGTACTGAGTCCATTTATCAACCAACTTATTTTGGGCCTTTGCGGTTTCGCTTGAAATTAATCGGGCCGCATCAAGCCGTGAATTGTTTAAATGTATTGGCGGGGGTGGAACAGTTAGTCAATGCGGGTTTCATGATCACCTCATCCATTTTATTGAACGGACTTGCCAAAGCGGTATGGCCGGGCCGGATGGAACGCATTGAGCAGGTTAAGCCGGTGAAGCTTTATTTGGACGGGGCGCATAACCCGAACGGCGCCCGCGCTTTGGTGGATACGATCAAACTTTTATATCCCGGCCAACGAATCGATATGCTGGTGGGAATTTTGGATAACAAGTCGTATGGTGAGATGGCGGCTATTTTTTCGGAAATCGCGGCTACGGTGATTGTTACCGAAATACCCGGTTTTAAAGCGGCGCCCGGGATAGAATTGGCTACAATTTTTGCCGGTTACGGAGCCGCCGTCATCAATGAACCTGTTCCGGAGAAAGCGTTGGCCCGGCTTATGGTTTCCAGCAATCCGGTGGCGGTGGCCGCCGGGTCCTTATATCTGATTGGCGGATTACGGTCCGTGATATTTCCGGAACCGGTATAATGATAAATCATTAATGATAAATCATTAATGATAAATCATTGATGATGAATTTTAAAAATAAAGGAGCAATCTCTCTTGAAACCTCGGATATCGATTGTTTGTGGCGCTTATGGCAGCGGTAAAACAGAGTTTTCCATATCTTACGCATTGCAACTAGCGCGTGATAAGTCATCAAAAACTGCCTTAATCGACCTGGATATTGTGAATCCTTATTTCCGTTCTCGCGATATTGCGGCGGAATTGGCCGATAAAGGGGTTACAGTGATTTCCACGGAGCCGGGTTATGAATACTCGGATGTTCCGGCTCTTTCACCACGAATCTTTGCCGCATTGCAAAATCAAGACTATCAAGTGGTGTTCGATGTGGGGGGCGACCCCAACGGCGCCCGCGCCTTGGGACGGTTTCATGAGTATTTCCTTCGGGAAAGCTATGATTTCCGGATTGTGGTCAATCCTTACCGGCCTAATACCCGAAAAATTGACGATGCGTTGAAATTAATCAATGAACTGTCCGCCACCAGCCGTTTGCAAGCCAACGGCATGGTTTCCAATATCAATCTCGGCCCGGAAACCACCCTTGATATTTGGCAAGCGGGACTGTTTTTTATCCGTGAACTGGCGGAGCAAAGCCATTTGCCTATTATCTGTCATATGGTGGAAGAGAATCTTTTGGCCGCGCACCGGGATTTTTTCGGAAATTTCCCGGTTTATCCGATTTCTTTACGGATGGTGACACCTTGGTTGAAAGAGTAAACCGTCAAATATTAAAATATTATCGAGAAATCATCTTGCAATAAAAATAAAATCGATTATAATTATTATCAGGTAATAATAAAAGAGTAAAGTGTGATTATCCGCACGGAATCCTAGTTGTTTAACTTTCACCTTTTAACTTCCAACTATTGAAACAGGAGGCATTTATTATGGCCAAAGTAGTATTTAACGAAGATCGTTGCAAAGGTTGTGAATTGTGCATTAGCGCTTGTCCCAAAAAGATAATCCATTTGGCGGACCGGTTTAATTCCAAAGGGTATCATCCGGCGGAGGTTACCGATGAGAATCAATGTATCGGATGCGCTTTTTGTGCCCGGATGTGTCCTGATGTGGTGATAGAGGTATATAAATAAGGAGGTTGTTCAAGATGGCGGAACGGGTAATGATGAAGGGTAATGAAGCGATTGCCGAAGGAGCAATCCGCGCGGGCTGTCGTATTTTTTGCGGATATCCAATCACTCCCCAAAATGAGATTCCTGAATATATGTCCCGTCGAATGCCGGAGGTAGGAGGCGTTTTTATTCAGGCGGAGAGTGAAGTCAGCGCGATAAATATGGTTTATGGAGCGGCTGGCGCCGGCGCCAGAGCCATGACCTCCTCATCCAGTCCGGGGGTTAGCCTAAAAATGGAGGGAATTTCTTACGCAGCCGGCGCGGAACTGCCCCTTGTGGTGGTGAACGTATGTAGAGGTGGCCCCGGTTTGGGTGGGTTGACCCCGTCACAAGCGGACTATTTTCAAGCCACCAAGGGCGGCGGTCATGGAGATTACCGGCTCATCGTTTTTGCACCCAGTTCGGTGCAGGAATGTCTGGATATGATGCTTGATGCGTTTGTGGCCGCTGATAAGTACCGGAATCCGGCCATGCTCTTGGCCGATGGATTGTTGGGGCAGATGATGGAACCGGTGACAATTACCGAGGTGGCTGATTTGCAGATTCCTCCCAAACCCTGGGCAACCACCGGAATGGTTCCGGGAAAACCCCAAAGCGTAATCAATAGCTTGGGGTTGCCCGGCAATCTTTTGGAAGTCATCAATATGCGCCTGCAAAAAAAGTATCAGGAAATTGAAGCCGCCGAGGTGCGGTTTGAGGAGGAAAATACGGACACCGCCGATTTGGTGATTGTAGCTTACGGAACATCCGCCAGAATCGCTAAATCAGCCATTGACAAAGTGCGGGCTCAGGGGAAAAAGGTGGGGTTGTTCCGGCCGGTTACCTTGTGGCCGTTCCCGTCCAAACGAATCAATGAACTTGCCAAGGCCGGGAAACGTTTCTTGGTGGTGGAAATGAGCGTGGGACAAATGATCGAGGATGTAAAACTGGCCACAAACGGCCAGACGTCTATTGAATTTTTCGGACGTTTAAATGGCGCGGTTCCGTCGGTGAATGAAGTGTATGATGCAATATTGAAAAGCTTTACGGGTCAGGGGGTGGCTTAAATGGAAAAAATATTTGGTAGACCGGAAGCTTTACAAGAGAGGGAAAATAGTTATTGTCCCGGATGTAATCATGGCATCATTCATCGTTTGGTGGCCGAGGTCATTGATGAATTAAAGGTCCGGGAGAAGACGATCGGTATTGCGCCGGTAGGTTGCTCGGTATTTGCTTATAATTATTTTAACTGCGACTGTCAGCAGGCCGCTCACGGCAGGGCGCCGGCGGTGGCCACGGGTATCAAAAGAGTGTTGCCGGATCGGGTCGTCTTTACTTACCAGGGCGATGGCGACTTGGCCTCCATCGGGATGGCCGAGATTATGCATGTAGCTAACCGGGGCGAGAAGATTACGGTGATTTTTGTGAATAATGCCATTTATGGTATGACCGGCGGCCAGATGGCTCCCACTACCCTGCCGGGACAGAAAACCACCACCACGCCGTTTGGCCGGGATGTTAACACCACCGGGTACCCGTTTAAAATGACCGAATTGTTGAATGACTTGCAAGCGCCGGCATTTTTAGCGCGGGTCAGTGTCCATGATCCCAAGAACGTCATTAAGGCCAAGGAGGCCATTAAAAAAGCATTTGAAGCCCAGATTCAGGGCAAAGGTTTTGCCATGGTTGAAGTGTTATCCGCTTGCCCCACTTACTGGGGACTGGCTCCGCTGGAAGCGTTAAAATGGCTGGAGGCCAATATGATTCCCCAATTTCCGTTGGGGATAGTCCGCAGTTACGAGGAGGGAACGAAATGATTCTGGAATCAATCTTCGCCGGTTTCGGCGGACAAGGGGTTTTATTGATTGGACAGATCCTTGCTTACGCCGGAATGTATGAAAGTAAAAATACCACCTGGTTTCCGGCCTATGGCGCGGAAGTGCGTGGCGGGACCGCCAATTGTTCGGTAGTCATCTCCGATGAGCCCATTGGCTCGCCGGTTATCTCCGAGCCGGAGCTCATCGTCGCTATGAACCGTCCTTCGCTGGAACGTTTTGAGGAGATGTTAAAACCGGACGGCACGTTGTTTTATAACTCCTCAATCATTGAAGTCAAGCCAAAACGGACCGATATTAAAGCCGTGGCTATTCCCGCCAATGACATCGCTAATGAGCTCGGGAACCCCCGGGTGGCCAATATGGTGGTTTTGGGGGCAATTTTAAAGAGCACCGGCGTGGTGAACATTGATACAGTAACCAAGGTACTCCAGGATAAAGTCTTCACCGGGGCAAAGAAAGATCTGATAACAATCAACCGGAAGGCGCTGGAGAAAGGGATGGAGTTGGTATCGTAAGAGGAATAGGTTCGGGTTATGAGTCACGAATCACGAGTTCCGGGTCAGGTCACGAGTCATGAGTTCCGAGATTTTGTTTTAGTGTTATATAATTTTTATGATCAACGCTGTTTAAAGGATATGGACGGCGTTGATTGTTTTTTACATGGGTACTTTTTGGCGCGTACTATTCTTTGCGGGTTATGGTACGGTTATGGTGTCAAGGGGGGGTAATGAAATTATTATAAAAAAGTACCGGAGTACTGTTGAAGTACTTTGAATTTAGTACCGTGGTATGTAGATAAAGTTGTGGAAGGGTGGTATAGTGGTAGAAGCTAATCCCGGAAATATAACGGGCAAGCATCATCGGGATTGTGGTTTTCGGGAAAGGCGTTAGTCATATATTTTCTATTACTCCTCCTTAGTAAAATTGGGGCTGACCTAGAATGGCGCCCCAATTTTTGTTCAAGCGGTTGAGTTTCGGTTTGGTTTAAAAATATTCTGGTTGTAAACCGCTGACCTTCTCATAAATTTCATGTTCCGGATAACCCGCCTGCTTTAATGGGGTAATGATGTCATTTGCCAGGTCAGGGACATAAGCCTTGAGCGCTTTTAAATCTCCCTTGAGGGAGTATCTTCCAAGTGCGGCGGGGATGAGGAGCGATTCACCCCGGGTGACCGGAACGGAACCTTGGCCGTAGAGAATTTCTCCGGACCCTTCCGTAATGAAGTATATATAAAACTTACTCCCTTCCGCAATCTCTTCCATCATACCCCGAATGGTATCCAATTCCACGGCGAAATACTGGTTGGCCACCAGGTATTTTCTTTCGGTGTCTTTATCCAGTTGGACTGTCAGACCCTGGACTTTTCCAGGGCGATTTTCAGATCTTTTATGGAAATTAAAATCAATGACTTCTAGCGCTTTTTCGATATGGAGGGGCCGTTTGTTGCCACTTGCATCCGTTCGATCGTAATCGTAAACCCGGTAGGTGGTGTCGGAGTTTTGCTGAATCTCCGCGAGGACGATCCCGGCGCCAATGGCGTGAACCAGCCCGGCGGGGATGTTGATGACGTCACCGGGAAATACGGTTATCTTATTTAAACAACTTTCGATATTTCCCTGGCTAACGGCTTGAGCGAAGGAATTTTTGGTGACACCGGGCCGGACATCATAGATGAGTTCCGCGTCAGGTTCCGCCTCTAAAATATACCACATCTCATTTTTACCCAGTTCACCGTTTTCATGGGCGAAGGCGTAAGCGTCGTCCGGGTGGACCTGGACCGATAATTTCTCGTTGGCGTCGATAAGTTTCACCAGCAGTGGGAATTTGTTCAAATCTTTGGCTGGTAAAGCGGTACCAGTTATCTGGGTTCTGTAATCGTCAAGAATTTTGGTTAAGGGGGTTCCGGCGTATTGGCCGTTACTGATGGTACTGACCCCATTCGGATGGGTGGATATTTCCCAACTTTCGGCCACGATGCCTTCGGGGAGCGTTTTGCCGAATCGTTGCAGATTACGGCCGCCCCAGAGATAACTTTTGTAGACTGGGTCGAATTTTAAGGGATAGAGCATGGGGACCTCCGGAAAAATGAGAGTTTTGAGTTACGAGTTGCGAGCATGGGTCACGAGTCACGAGTTTCGAGTTACGGGTCTTGGTTTGAATGTTTGTAGAATATTGATAGGAATGTTTTTAAAATTTTACCATATTAATCGTCGTTTTACCAGCAGTTCGCACGCGTGGTTAATTTTTGAAGATAGGGCTATACTTATTGAAATTTTTTTCAAGAATAAACTATATTATATTATAAAAAAGATGGTGAAGTTCGATATTAGTATTGTAACGATATATAAAAATACATCCCCATAATTTAAGCGGCGTCAAGGGGAGTGGATTTGAAAAAGAGACTTGTAATTCAACTCGTTATTTTACTTTGGCTATTGATGGTAATCCCCAATAGATTATTATTGGCACTTTGTTTGGACCGTCATGTAAATAACAAAGATGAAGTGTCAAATTGTTTTAAACAAATGTCTTATGATACTGTTAAGGTTAAACTTTTACTGGTAATTAATGGGAACAAAGACGAATAGCTTGCGCCTTTAAATGAAGCATTACTGAAACTAAAAAATGTTAGTAAAATATGGCCTTTGGAGGTTATAACAATAGCGCGTAAATATCATTTGATCCAAGTTACGGCATAGGTGATACATATGTATCGTCTATCAATGTTCCGCCACCCGTTAGCCCTTACTCCAAATTATATAAAAACCGGTACCGTAATCTCTCCTTGTCCCCGAAGTCGCCTGTGTCGCCGTAGAAGCTGTATCGGGCGACAATTTCGAAAGTGTCCTTTTTCAGGATGAAAAATTCCTTATTAGTCCAAAACAATATTTTATTTTCATCCTCATAAAACTGAGCCCATTCCGACCGTTCATACTGAGCGATCAATTCCAGGGTTTTCGAATCACTTCCAATCGCGGACAGACTTTTAACTGTCGCCACCAAAGTCCTTAACATCGGTTTTTTCACTTGAAATATACTTAGGGGAGCATCCTCCGGAATGATATAATCCAACACATTATACTTTTCATCAAAAACTGTAATATCTTTGGAAGCTACGCAAACCATAAAGAACCGGGTTTTATCCTGGTTTACTGTAAGCTCCGCCTCAGATGGGTGCCCCAATAAGATTTTAAATCTTTTATTGGGCCGGCCGCAAGTCACGTTAGCGATAACTTTATGTTCAGTCATGCTGTAAAACTTGCCTTTGCCATTGACGGAGCTATACATGGCGAGAATATGGGTATCGGGGATTTGAAATAAATTATAATAAAAATAAGCATTTTGTCCTATGGAATAATTGACGCCGGTCTCAATTTTTAGTTGTTTTTGGTTAGGATAATCAAATTCTTCAATATCCTCCATTCCCAATAGATATAAACGATCCAAATCCGGCAAATATAAAAAATTACCCCACGGGGCACCCGCCGTATTTTTAATAATTCCGGCGGAAGTTACTTTATAAACATCCGGCCGGTACTCTTTATAACCATCGATAATAATCAATATCCGTTCTTTTTTAAACCAGCGGGAATATATACGGGTCCTTGATTTGCAAAATTCCATTTTTTGAACCGGCTTATAATCCTTTACATTAAGCAGCATAACTGATCCACCTTTAACAAAAGCGTAATCGATCCACGCATAACTTACCAAAGCCATGATATCCTCACTCAGAAAGTATACGTAGCCGGGAGCTTTTTCGGTGGGAAGGGTATGTTCGATTTTCAACGGCCCATATGAGAGGGTGATTAATTGGGATTTATCCTTGGCGGTTGCAGTAGTGGCATAAAGCCTGGTTTCATCTATTCCCAATACCAAATCTTTCAGGAGCCCTGGAATATCTTCACTGATTTCCGCTTTTTGAGCAGTCATATCATAATGGATTAATTCCGTCATATTACTCCCAGGTAATTTCCGGTACGAAATAAAAAAGTGCTTGTAATCCTTGGTATGGGTCCAACGAAACGGGTGGTACCCAATTTCAACAAAATCTTCGGTCCGGCCGGTGGCAATATTAAAAAGAATCAACTGGCCGGGTTTATCCTTACCCTTTTTCTTTTCAGTTTCTTCTGGCGTAATAATAGCTAAAAATATATTGGGATTATTTGTCTCATGATCACGTCCGGGCGTTTTTCCAAATCGGCCATTTTATTAAAATCATAATCCGAGTTGCTCATATGCATAATTTTGCTCTGTTCTTCATCGAACATAAAATAATCAAAAGCGAAAACCCCGCTTGAGACCCAAAATAACAATAGCACCGGCAAGAACATCCATCCTTTATTGCGCATGCAATTCCCTCCTTAAATTATTATAGTGGATTTCAAAGTTTTTCAGGAAAAACTATCATGAACAAAAGAGATAAGATTTTTATTGACATTGGATTTTTTTGGTATACCTATAATATAACATTGTAGCGGAAGACTGGCAATCGATAATATTATATCGGTTATGGAATGGGTGAATTTTTCCATCGGAGGGGGAACTAAAAAGGTTTGGGGTGTTATAAATTAAAGGAGGTTATTGAATCCTTAATATAAAAAAGCATTTTTGTACTATCCTAATCCACCGTTCTTGAAGGTCAAATCTTGGTCCAGACATGTTTTAGTTCTCTTATTGGCTCAAAAGGCCGATGGTTACCCCTGTAAGGGGCTGAGGGATCTTCCGTTGGACATCTTCGAACCATCCACCAAGGTGATGATTCGAATCATCGTTGGCGACAGAGGCCCCGCCCCCGCATACGGGTGGGTGGGATGTATGTTTGTGCATGTAGGCGATGATTCGAATCATCGTTTGACGACAGAGGCCCCGCCCGCATACGGGTGGGTGGGATATATGTTTGTGCATGTAGCGATGATTCGAATCATCGCTTGACGTCTGTGTCATGATGAAACCGGTGATGCCTTCCAATACCGGAATCATTTGACTGTCTCAACTACGGGATTCAAACCCTCGGCTTCAGCCGAAAGCTTTAGCTTAATCGTTGCCTCGAGTTTGCCTCCCGGTTGTTTAGCCGACTTCCGGTCGACTGAACAACCCACCGGCTTCCCGCCGGTTGTAATTGATTCACATAAAAAAGATAAAACACCCGGAAGACCGATCCGGGCGTTTAATTGCATTATCGAATATACACAGAAAATTATTTTAGGGTATCCTTTTTCCAGTCTACTTACCCAAGGCCTAAATACACCTGCGCCTATGGCCGCAAAAACAGGTAATAATGATGATAATTACAATAATCCAAATGATCCATTCAAAACTGCCACCAAAACAGCCGCCGTCAATGTTTGTAGAATATCGATAGGAATGTTTTTAATATTTTACCATATAAATCGTCGTTTTACCTGCAGTTCGCGCACGGGGTGAAAAACCGGTATATGAAAACCGAATTGGCTTGATGGGTGTCCAGGTAGTGGTAAAAGACATAAAAGGTCTACCATTATTTAGCCCGGTTTGGGAGAGTATGTTTCAGTGGGAAATTAGCAAAAAGGTCACAGTTCCCGGCAAAAAGGAATATGATAGGGTTATGATCAGTCAACCGAAAAAAAGGGGGGGTATTTTTGTCAATACCTTATGATTGTGAAACTTATCAATATGTACCTGAATATTACCCGCCCAAGCCATATGGTCCGCCGAAGAATAATCCGGCATGCAAATCCAAATGCGAACCGCAATCCATGGTTTCCAGTTGTAAAAATATTTTTGGAGCCGCGAATATCCCAATTATTAATATTTCTGTCACCGCTCCCGTTCCCAAAGCGCTCGGCACCATCTCCGCGGAATTGCATTGTTTCAACAAACCGTCTGTAAAAGTGGATTTATCAGCCTTGATTGTCATTGGCGCGGCGACAGATGTCCCTTTCACCATCACCTTCCGGGTACTGAAACGTTGTGACAATCAGCCGGAAATAGAAATTAATTCCTTTGATTATCCGGTGGTAAGCCCTGTGACGGTTGGAACCTCAATTCCGATTAATTTTAGCGTTTGCGACTGTGACAACTGCCCGGCGTGCTGCTGTACATATCGCATTCTCGTGCAAGGAACGGCATTGGAAGCAATAACTAGCTTTTTCAGTATTAATCAGGGGGTTCTGTCTATCCTGGCATTTGACCAATGTTAAGCACGCAATAATTGCTGCAGATAACGAGCTACAAATTTGTTGTGGTGAAATCAATCAACGGCAAAAAAATGAGCTTAACTCAAAAGTTAGGCTCTGATTTTTTAGATTTCTTGACTTTATCATCGGGTTCACCGCTGATATACTGAGAGCCTCCATCCAAATCCGACTTTTACAAAAAAGATTATGGTCCAATCGATGAACCATAATCTTTTATAAATTAATATCTTGACATTCCAATCAAGGAAGCGGCAGGTAATCCATCACCGCCCATTGGTAGAATGCTGTAATGGGTTCTTATCAAGGGGCCTTAAATGAAGCCACGGCCACAAATACAGCAGAAGATGATGATAATTACAATAATACATATAATCCATTCACAACCGCCACCAAAAAAACCGCCATCAAAACCCATTGAAAAACACCTCCTAGAAAGTTCATTTTGGGTTTCAATGATATATTATTCTCAAGTGAATCATACGGGAATGAGATTTATGAATCTTATCACTTGACCTTTTCCCTGAGGGACTATGATAACAATGAACTTACCGGACTCGGTCGGTGAAAAGAATGTCGGAGTTAAAAAACCTCTTGTCTAGAACGGATGTTCGCGTTATAATAATTAAAGAACATATGTTCATATATTTGGACTCTATTTTACAAGATATTGAGGTTACTTCATGGATCTCCAAGAAAAGTTAGCAATCCTTTCCGCCGCCGCTAAATACGACGCCTCCTGTGCTTCCAGCGGCAGCACCCGCGCCAACGATTCGAAGGGTTTAGGCAATGCCAGTACCGCCGCCAATGGTATATGCCATAGTTGGGCGGCTGATGGGCGCTGCATCTCCCTGCTAAAGGTCCTGATGACCAATCATTGTATCAATGATTGCGTCTATTGCATCAACCGGCGCAGCAACGACATCCCCCGTTCCAGTTTCAGCGTGGCCGAAGTGGTGGACTTAACCATCAACTTTTACCGCCGGAACTATATCGAGGGTTTGTTTTTAAGTTCCGGAGTGCTGAAAAACGCCGAACATACCATGGAATTAATGGTCCAGATCGTGAAGAAATTAAGGCAGGAGCAAAACTTTAACGGCTATATCCATCTCAAAGTAATTCCCGGCGCCAGCCGGGAGCTGATCCGGGAAGCGGGTTTTTACGTGGACCGGCTTAGCGTCAATATTGAACTGCCTTCCGAGAACGGCCTGAAGTTGTTAGCTCCCCAGAAGCGGAAAGATGACATCCTGCAGCCCATGGCCTATATCGGAAGCAAGATAACGGCCAACCATGAAGAAAAGCGGCAGTTTAAAAACGCCGGGCAGTTCGTTCCGGCCGGACAAAGTACCCAGTTAATCGTCGGCGCCACTTCCGAAACGGATCTTCAAATCCTGCGGCTTTCCGAAGGGTTGTATCAACGGGTTAATTTAAAACGGGTCTATTATTCGGCGTATATTCCGGTCACCAGCAATCCATTACTCCCGGCATTGGCAACTCCGCCGCTAAAGCGGGAAAACCGCTTGTATCAAGCGGACTGGCTGTTACGGTTTTACGGATTCCGGGCTGAAGAAGTACTCACTCCCAAAGTTCCTTTTTTGGAACCGGATTTAGACCCCAAAACCGGCTGGGCGCTCCGCAATCTGCACTTATTTCCCCAGGAAGTGAACCGGGCCGATTATCATTCCCTGTTGCGCATCCCCGGCATTGGCTTGAAATCCGCCCAACGAGTCATTGAGGCCCGGCGTTTCGGCAGTTTAAATTTTAATGATTTGGGGAAATTAGGGGTGATCCTGAAACGGGCCCGTTACTTTATTACCTGTCAGGGCAAATTTCTGGAAACTTTGGATAATGAAGCAGCCATCCGGAAGCGGTTGCTGCCCGGAACCGGGAAAGCAATTTCGGAGGGGGATAACCGGCAGTTACCCTTATTCAATGAAGGGTTGTATTCATGATGACCTATATTTACGATGGAACCTTTCCCGGTTTGTTAACTGCTATTTATAAGTGGCTACAAGGTGGCCAAACCGGGGATAACATCACCACCCTATCCGGATTCGAGCCGGATCTATTTACGCAGCCGGAAATAATCCCGACTGATCTTAGTTTAGCCGGAAAACTCCTCGAGATCATAGCGGGGAAATTAACCAAACCGGCCTTTTATGATCTTTATTTCTGCTTTCTATCCGAAGAGTCCGGTATTGAAACGGTCATTGCCGATTTTATCCAGAAATCCTTGAAATACGGATGTGGTTTTGAACGGAACTTTGCCGATGGAACCGCCCGGAATATACGAAAAACCAGTGACCGGGTATCATATGAGATTCACCGCTTCCATGGCTTCGTCCGCTTCCGTAAGATGAGTGACGGCATTTATTATGCTCCCATTGAACCCGATCACAACATCCTGGAACTCCTGGCCCCCCATTTCAGCGCCCGGTTCGCCGACCAGTCATGGTTCATCCATGATCTCCGCCGCCATAAAGGGCTTTATTATGATGGTACGCGTACGGGCGCGGAAGCCCAATGCCGGTTGGTTACCGGAGTTGAAGCGAAACCGGAAGCGATTTTGAGTACCGGGCAGATGAGGAATCTTGAGTTGGGTTTCGGTTCCGGTATTTTTGAAACTGATGAACCCCATTACCAGGAACTTTGGAATGAGTATTTTAAGGGAATCGCCATCCACGAACGGGAGAATAAAAAGCTGCAACGTCAACACATGCCTGAACGTTACTGGAAACATATGATCGAGCGGGTGGAATCATAAATAACCAAATCAAAAAAGGAAATCCCCGTTGCTCTTCGAATTATTTTACCCGGAAGCGACTATCCCAAAAAAATATGGAGGGACGTACTCGATGAAATTCATTTTGGACCATAATAATTTAAACGTACTGAATCTGGAAAAAAGCATCCGGTTCTATCAAAAAGCCCTGGGCCTGGTGGAAACCGGACGGCATAAAGCCTCCGACGGCAGTTTTGAACTGGTCTTTCTGGGAGATCAAACCACTCCCCACCGGATCGAATTAACCTGGCTCCGGGATAAAACCGTCCCCTATGAACTGGGTGACAACGAATCCCATATCGCTTTCAAAACCGATGATTTCAAGGCCGCCCACGATCTTCATCAAAAGATGGGATGTATCTGTTATGAAAATGAAGTCATGGGCATCTATTTCATTAATGACCCCGATGGTTATTGGCTAGAGATTATACCGTGAAGTGTGAAGTTGAAGTTTGAAGGTAAAATATAAAATTAAAAAGGTAAAGTGTGAACAGAGAAAAGTCTTTTCCTTTATTTCACCCTTTACCTTCACCCTTTACACTTTATAGTATAAAATCAGTGGACAGGAAGTTCGATTTATGATCGTTGACAATGCCCGTAATTAGTGCTTTATTTGGATCATTCTCCTTGGCGGCCACCATGGTCCGAATGGAGAAGACCCGCAGGGCGTCGGAGACGGACAGGGTTCCTTCCGCCGAATCTTTCCGGCCGGTGAAGGGGAAAATGTCCGGGCCGCGTTGGCACTGGCTATTGATATTCACCCGGGAAACCTGGTTGACCAGTGGGTCCACCAGTTTGGCGATTTCATCCGGGTCATTGCCGAAGATGCTCACTTGCTGGCCGTAATTGGACTGTTCAATATAGCGAATGGGGGTTTCCGTATCGGCAAAGGGAACCACCGGAACGATGGGGCCGAATTGTTCCTCGGTATATAGTTTCATGGCGGGGGTGACCGGGTACACCAGCGCCGGGTAAAATAAGGATTCGGAGAACGCGCCACCGGATTCGTTGATGACTTTGGCGCCGTTATTTTGTGCATTTTGAAGCAATTCGTTCAGGTATTCCGGTTTCTGAGGTTCGGGCAATGGCGTGATCCGGACATTTGGCGTCCAGGGCATGCCCAGTTTTAAGCCGGAAAGCGCGGTGGCGAATTGGTTAAGAAAATGATCCGCGATCTTTTCGTGGACAAACAAAATCTTTAACGCGGTGCAACGTTGGCCGTTAAACGAAAGCGTTCCCAACAGGCATTCCTCGACCGCAAGCTTCAAATCGGCGTCCGGCAGGATAATAGCCGGATTTTTGGCGTCCAATCCGAGGACCGAACGCAGGCGGTGCGGTTTGGGATGATCTTTTTTAATGGTATCCGCTACTTTACTGGTACCGATAAAGGCCAGTACATCAATTTTACCGGTGGTCATCAAGGGCGAAATGATGCTGGAACCCCGTCCGTAAACAAAATTCACCACTCCCGGCGGAAAACAATCCCGGAATAACTCAAGCAAAGGCCGGTAAAGGAGGGTCCCGAGTTTGGGTGGTTTGCAGATTACCGTATTGCCCATGATCAGGGCTGGGATCAGGGTGGTGAAGGTCTCGTTTAACGGATAATTAAAGGGGCCCATACATAAAACCACTCCCAGCGGCGATCGCCGAATTTGGGCGATAATGCTCTCTTCGATCTGAAACCGGGATGAAACTCGATCCAGATCCTTTAGCGCATCAATGGTATCCCCAATGTATTCCACCGTCCGATCAAATTCCTTCACCGAATCGGCGTGGCTTTTGCCGATCTCCCACATCAGCAGTTTAACGATTTCATTCTTCTTTAACTTCATCCGGTAGGCAAAGTCCTGGACATGCCGGATTCTTCCGGCCACCGGCATGGTTGGCCAGACGCCCTTTCCGTTATCATAAGCCCGGACAGCCGCCTCAAGGATGGAGAGAACCTCGATTTCGGATAACAGCGGATAACTGCCCACCAGTTTCCGGGTTATACCAGAAGAATCCTTGATACAGACCGGTGAAAAAACTTCCTGGACGGGGCCTTGCCAGGCCCGTAATTCACCATTGGCCAGATATTCAGTTTGGTGAACCGGTTCCTTGATTTGAAATTCTTCCGGTATTTCCGCTTCGGTGGGGAAAAGCGCCGTTAATTCAGGGTTCATCCAAGCACCTCTTTTTTATGTTTTGTTATGTTTATTCTCCGCGAAAATGATTATATTCATCAAACATCCGGGATAAACCGGCGATATAATCCTTAATTAGCGGATCGGTAATTAAGATCCGGCAAGCTTTCCGGACGTTGTTGACAAAATCGGGGTGGAGTTTGTTGTGCTTCAGATCATCAGCCAGCGGGCAAATGGGGATGGCCCGGGGGTCAATACGGATGACCAGAATATCTTTTTCGGTCAGATAAGGGGTCAACGGGAAGATCCGGCAGGCTAGGGGTCTGAGATTCCGGTCACACTGGCCCTTACAGGTGGCCAAGGATATTGGAATATGGGGATTGAACTCAAAATGAACCGGGATGATATCAAAAAAGACTGGCGCGCCCTTGCTCACGGCCTCTTGAATCATATGTTCCTCGCCGGGGAAAAGGTACATTCCGGAGTCTTCACCGGCCTCAATATCACAGGCTAGATTTTGACAGCAAGCCCGGTTGCAGAGTTTGCCACAGTCGAACCGTAACGGAGTGGATTTGTTTAGAATTTGATATGCGGTTTGATATAATGAGAATTGGTCCATCGGCATAACTCATAAAAGCGATAAATTCTTATCGCCGATTTTTATGGATAATATTTTATATTATAATCTTAATTGCTTAAACCGGCAACAGATATTATCGGTTTCTTACAATGAAAGTTACCGCTTCATCCAAATGACGGCAGTTAAAATCAGCATGAGGGTCCGCTTCACCCAATTTAACCGTCCGGCAGCCGACGGCTTTCCCGGCAAGAATATCGCTCTCCCGGTCACCGATCATCCAGGACTTTCCAAGCTCAATGTTATATTTAGCGGCCAAAGCCAGGATCATTCCCGGTTTTGGCTTCCGGCAGCCACAATCCTGATGAAAATGCGGGCAATAAACAATTTCATCGATATAGGCATCTTGCTCCCGTAATTGAGATTCCAGACGGGAGTGGATAGCGGCCAGATCGGTTTCGGTGAAATACCCGAGTTCGATACCCCCTTGATTGGTCACGATTAACACAAGGTAACCGGCCTGTTTAAGTTGTTTGATCGCGGCGCCAACCCCGGGCAAAAGAATGAGGTCTGCGGGTTGGTTGACCTTTCGCGAATTATCGTTGATGACACCATCTCGATCCAGGAAAACGGCCAAGGAAGACATTTGATACTCCTTATTTGACAGTTTAAAATTATTATATCCGAATTTTTATTGTAAATGATTCGCCTACCAACCGGTCTAAAAAAAATATAAATTCCCCGGCTTCAATTTTAAAATATGCAGGAGTATTACCACTGAAAACGAATAAATTAACATACATGGCCGATGTATCCGTGAATTATATGCAAATATGGAATCTGTAATTCATTAAAAAGGAGCAATCATGAACATCCTGCATACCTCCGATTGGCATTTGGGAAAATACCTGGACAACCGTGACCGGTTGCCCGAGCAACGGGAAGCCGTCGCCGAGATCTGCCGGATCGCCGATGAGCGGAAGGTTCATCTGGTTTTAATCTCCGGGGATATCTTCGATACCGCGGTGCCTTCGGCGGCGGCGGAGGAACTTTTTTACGACGCCGTGGAACGCCTGGCGGATGGTGGAAAACGGGGAATCGTGGTGATTGCCGGCAATCATGACAATCCGGAGCGCCTGTGCGCGGCCAAATCGTTGGCGGACCGGAACGGCATCATCTTGTTGGGAATGCCGGGAGATGAGGCCGGTTTGCTTGCCAATTCAAGTCTGGGCGTCAAAGTTGTCCAATCCGGCGCCGGGTGGCTTGAGCTCCAAATTGACAGTGTTCCGGAACACGCGGTGATCATTACCCTGCCGTACCCGTCGGAAGCCCGGTTGGCGGAGATGTTGACCCCCAGTTTAAATGAGGTGGAGTTAGGGGAAGCCTACGCGGAACGCGTGGGGAAAGTATTTCACGAATTGGCCTGGCATTTCCGGGAGGATACCGTAAATCTGGCCATGAGCCACTTGTTCATTTTGGGCGGTGAATCATCCGACTCCGAGCGGCCTATCCAATTGGGTGGAGCCCCGGTGGTGACCCCGGATAAATTACCCCCGCATGCTCAATATATTGCCCTGGGCCATTTGCATAAACCCCAAAAAATCGGTGGAACCGCAGCTGCCTATTATTCCGGCTCCCTGCTGCCTTATAGTTTTTCCGAGTCCGGTTCCCGGAAAGCGGTGTTTGCCGTCGAAGTATTCCCCGGTACTCAGGCGCGGGTTGAACGGATCGAGCTGCAAAGCGGCAAGCCATTAATCCGCCAGGTGGCGCTTCATGGGTTAGAAGAAGCCATTGACTGGCTGAATAGCGGCCAAGCCGGGGATGCCTGGATTGACTTGGAGATTCATGTGGATCAGCCGTTAACCCAGGAACAGATCCGGACATTGCGGAGCCTCAGCGATAATCTCATCAATATCTGGCCGGTGCTAAAAAATAGTGAACAAAGCGCCGCTTTTGAGGAAAACCGGCGTTCCAAGCCGTTACAGGAATTATTTGAGGATTTTTATAAAGCCAAAACCGGAGTCGCGCCCCGGGCGGATCTGACCCAATTTTTCCTGGAGATCGCCGCTATGGATGAAGAGGAAGGGGCAAAGATACCTCCTAGCCCGTAACGATGTTGTTACCATGACAGACACGATAGATACAACCCATAATGGAGGAAAAGGTTTTTGAAACCACTTAAATTATCGATCGCGGGTTTACATAGTTTTACGGAGCAGCAGGTCATTGATTTTGAGGAATTATGCGAGACCGGGTTGTTTGGTATTTTCGGGCCCACCGGCAGTGGGAAATCAACCATACTGGACGCGATTACCTTAGCCTTATATGGCAATGTGGAACGGGCGGCCCGGGGTACCACCGGGATTTTAAATAGCCAGAAAGATTTGCTTGAGGTGTCGTTTACCTTTGCCATCGGGACCGATTCCAACCGGAAGGTATACCGGGCCGAGCGTAGTTTTAAACGGAATAAAACCGAACGGGACTCCATCCGGGCCGGTATTTGCCGTTTTGTCAAAAAAGACTCCGAAACCGAGACCGTGATTGCCGAAGGCGCTGAAGAAGTTAACCGGAAAGTCATTGAGATCATCGGGTTAACCATGAGTGACTTCACGCGTTCAGTAGTTTTGCCGCAGGGGGAGTTTGCCAAGTTTTTAAATATGGGAGATGCCGAACGGGTGCGGATGTTGGAACGGATTTTCGCCCTGTCTGAGTTTGGCGTTAAGTTAATTGATAAAGTGAAGCACGAACGGGCCAAGCTGGAACAAGAACTGAGTTTGTTGGAGCGTGCCATCCAGGAGCAGGGGGATATTTCTCCGGAGATTATCGGCGGGTTACGCGGTGATCTGGATCACCTGGAACAGGAAAAAAGAGAAGCCTTGGCCGAGTTTGGAGAAATCACGGCCCGGTACGAACAAACCAAGTCGATCTGGGAATTGCAAACGGAGTTAGTCCAGGTTCAGGATGAAGAAAGCAAACTCCTGGCTGGTCAAGAGCAAATCACCGTTCAAAAAGCCATTCTCCTGGCGGCTGAGACCGCCGAAACAATCAGACCTTATCTCGAAAGTTTCAATAAGGCCAATCAGAATCTATTGCAAGCACAACAGGCGGTAGTCAATACCTTAAGCGCATATGAAGAGATCGAGAAGAACCATCGCCGGTTAAAGGAACATTTGCAACAGGCGGAAAAGGAATACCAGGAAGAGCAGCCGCAACTTATCGAACAAAAAACGAAATTACAGGCATTGGTGGAACTGGAACAAGATCTGCTCCAAAAGGAACGGGTATTGGAAGAGTTGCGTTCCGTATATAAAGAAGCCTATGACTCACTGAATATTTTAGAAGAGGATATTAAAAACGGCCTGGTCCAAAAATCTAAAATCGAAGCGGATTTAAGTGAGATTCAAGGGAGAATTGCCGGGTTTTCGGTAAGCTCCGATTATAAGGAAAAAGTATTAAAAGGCGCTGTTTTGGAGCGCGATTATCATAACACCCAGGAAGGATTCGACAAGTTAGCCCGGCAACTGGAAGCGGAGAATCAGGAAAAAGCCGGCCAGGAACAATCCTTAAAGGAACTGGAGGCCGGCCGTTCGGATCTGGACCGGGAGCTGGAGCGATTAAATAACGAGCTGGAGGAGCTGGCCCGGAATAAACCGGGGGATATCAATTTTTACCAGACTAAAAACGATGAATTGGCCGGTCTTGAGAAACATACACAAGCGATATCATTGCTGGAAAGCGAATTTGAAAAAGATACCGCTGAATTAAGCTTGTACCAAAGTGATTTACAGGGTGAGGAATCGGATTACAAACGCTATGAAACCGCGGCCCGGGAATTGAAAGACAGCGGTGAGGCCCTGGAAGAAAGCCGCCGCCAATTAAAGTCCGATATCGAACAATTAAACGAACGGGACGCCTCTTTCCGGCTGGCCAATTATTTGATGGATGGGAAGCCTTGCCCGGTATGCGGTTCCCTTGATCATCCCGAACCGGCCGATACCTTGAACAGCGGTGAACTTGACTCCAAAAAAGCAGCCATGACTGAACTGGAAACGCTAATTGAGCAACGGAAAAACGACCTTGATGTCCTCCATCATGAACTGTCAAAATCCCAGGCTGTTATCGAACAAAAGCAGGCTCAACTATCCAAAGTCCAAGCACGCCTTGATGAAAAGCGGACCCAAATCGGCGGCCTGAGGAATTTATTGCCGGCGGCCATCAAGGATTATTGCCCGGCGGATTTAATCCGGTTTACCGCCGAGGAGAAACAAAAAGTCACTGATTTGCAACGATCCATGAATGAATGGGAATCCCGGAATAAGGATTTACTGAGCCAATTGGAATCGTTCCGGGCTGAATACTCCGGACTTGATGCCGCCATCCGGGAAAGATTGGGCCGGTTGGGGGTTGTTCAAAATAATGCTGTAAAATTGCAGGACCAATTAGCGGCCATGACTCTGATTTTGGGTGAAAAACAAGCCCAATATCTGGCCATGAAAAATGAAATGAATATTGCCGATTTCCAGTCCGAAAGCAGCCGGGTCCTGGCCTCCGACCGTCAGTCCGAAGAATTGCGCGGCAAGTTGGAGGAATTCAACAAGGAACATCAATTAATCACCAAAATGATTGAGGAATGGAAATTAAAAAAAGAAACCGCTCAATTGAAATTGAGTGAGGTTGAATATACCGGAAAATCGTTACGGGACGAAGTCGCCGTGAAAAAAAGCAAACTGAATGAAGCGGTCGGAGATCAAAAACCCCAGGATATCATTGCTGAAATCGAGCGCAAGCTTAACGATTTGAAGGCGGCCGGAGAATCCGCCCAAAAGCAACTGGAAGCTTCACGGGAGGCTTTACAAAGCGCCATGGCCACCAAATCGGAAAGTATGAAAGCGGTGGCGCTTTACCAGGAAGGAAAGGATTTAGCCTGGGCGAACCTGGAGAAAAAGATGGCGGAGCGGGGATTCTCCGACATTACTGCTGTGGAATCAGCTTTACGCATTGAAGCAGAACGGGAAACGATGCGTAGAGAGATTACCGATTACGAAGAATTACGCAAGAAGTATAAACAAGAGCAGGAAGCGCTTCAAAAACGACTGGCCGGCAGGACCGTGGTTCCTGAAGAATGGGCCGGGATTCAACGCCTGAAAACTGAAATTAGCGAACGAAAGGACCGTCTGATGGAGCAGGTTGCCAAACTTGCTCATAGTTTGGAGGATTTTGAAACCCGTTATCAGAAGATCAAGGAGTACCAAAAACAACAAAAAACATTCGCCGCCCGGAAGTCCGTCGCCGATGAACTGATGAAACTGCTCCAGGGAGACGCGCTAGTGGCTTATATCGCTGAAGAACATATGCATTATATTCTTAAGGACGCTTCGGCGCGTCTGGCGATGCTTACCAATAAGCGGTACTCTTTATTACTGGATCAGACTCCCGGTTCCAGCAAGGACTTCATCATTCAAGACAACACCAACGGCGGGATCAGCCGTCCGGTATCATCGCTTTCCGGCGGAGAAACCTTTCTGGTCTCCCTATCCTTGGCCTTGGCTCTGTCCAGCCAGATCCAACTGAAGGGTATAAACCCGTTGGAGTTTTTCTTTCTCGATGAGGGTTTCGGCACCCTTGACCCCCAGTTGCTGGAATTGGTCATGGACTCTTTAGAAAAATTGCGCCATGAAAACCTGACTGTGGGAATCATCAGCCATGTCTCCGAACTGCGAACCCGCATCAGCCGCCGTCTAATCGTAATCCCTGCCACCGTCAGCGGCGCCGGAAGCAGGGTGAGAATTGAGAAAGCGTAAAATCGTAAACGAAAGGACTTAATCGCCATGGAATTTAACCGGGAAGAACATCCGCATCGCCGGAAAAATCCGTTGACCGGGGATTGGGTGTTGGTGTCACCGCACCGGACCAAGCGCCCCTGGAGTGGGGAGATTGAAAAGCCGGCGGTGGAGGATAAACCGGAGTATGATCCGGGTTGTTATCTTTGTCCGGGGAACTTGCGGGCGGGAGGGATCCGGAATCCGGATTATGCGGGGACCTTTTCGTTTGTGAACGATTTTTCAGCGGTACTTCCCGAGACTCCGCCCGGGGGCAATGATGATTTTTTCTTTCAAACCGAGAGTGTCCGGGGCATCTGTAAAGTCCTTATCTTCTCACCGTCCCATAAACTGACGTTACCGGTGATGTCCATCGGAGAATTGATGGCCGTAGCTGAACTATGGCAGCGGGAGTACTTGGAGTTAAGCATGGTTCCAGATGTCAATTATATTCAAATCTTTGAAAACAAAGGTTCCATGATGGGTTGCAGCAATCCGCACCCCCACGGACAGATCTGGGCCACGCAAAGCATCCCCGGGGAGATTCGAAAAAAGGTGGCGTCACAGAAGGAATACTTTGAAAAATATGGCCACCCGTTGTTACTGGATTATCTGGATAAGGAACTGGAGAAGAATGAACGGATCGTCTATACCAATGAGGGGTTCGCGGTGTTGGTTCCCTACTGGGCGGTTTGGCCCTTCGAAACCATGATCATCCCTAGGCGCCCTGTAAGTTCCATCGACCAGTTCCGGCCCCGGGAGTTGGAACTGTTGATGGATGCCATCCGGGTATTGACGATTAAGTATGACAATCTATTTAAAACATCATTTCCCTATTCCGCTGGGATGCACCAGCCACCCTGCGACGGCAAGAAATACCCCGGATTTACCTGGCACATGCTCTTTTACCCGCCGCTGCTTCGGAGCGCCACCGTGAAAAAGTTCATGGTGGGTTATGAACTCTTGGCCGAGCCGCAGCGGGATATTACCCCGGAGATGAGCGCCCGGAGATTGAGGGAGATGGGGGAAGTGCATTATTCGAAACGGTAAGGTGAATGGTAAAGGAGAGTTTCCCATGGCCAATGACTCGGATTTATCCACGACAATTCCTTACCGGGACAGCATGGAGCAATTGCAGGATTATTTGAAACTGCTGGATTTGCGGATCCGGATGGCATTAATCAAGCAACAGCTTGCCGCCCGGGCCAAAGATGGACAAAATCCGCCCCAATATAAGGGATTATTTATCAGCTATGAACATATCATCAATCTGTTTAGTGAATCGGCCGAAGTAGCCGATGAACCCGGCGCCGTGGTAAAACACCTGGAAGAATTGTTGGAGAGACAGGAATCGGCCATTGGGAAACGGACGGAGGGAAGCAAAGCCCGGGGAATTTTTCTGGCGCTGGAGCATATCAGCCGGGTGTTCGGTTTGAACGGATTTGAACGGCAAAGTGTATTGGTTTGCCTGGCAGTGGAACTAGACCGGAAATATGAAAAGGCATACGGTTTTCTCCAGGATGACATTACCATTAAAAACCCGACGGTATGGTTGATCTTACAGTTGTTTTGCCATGATCAACAGGAATATCATTCATTCCAGCGATACCTGGATCAGGGGGGCAAGTTGGACCGATATTTCTGGCGGCATGATGGCGCCACGGACGGTAAGGCCGCCGGACTTTCCAGGGAGTTGCGACTGGAATACCGGATTGTTTCCTATCTATTGGATAATGAAACCACCGATCCCCACCTGGATTTTTTCACCACAGTATTCACCACCGAAGCGGATCTGCCTTCCCTCCTTTTTCACGGGGAGCTTCAGCAAAAGATCCAAAACTATGCCCGGTATTTTGGCGCTCAAGACCCAGTCCGAAAGAAAAAACTGATATTCTACTTGTGGGGGCCGCCGGGGGTAGGGAAGACCCTCCAGGCCAAGCATTGGTGCCGATCAGTGGGAAAAGCGCTGCTGGTAGTGGATCTGTCCAAGATCAATCCCGAGTACGGCTCCTTTAGCGGATTGTTGAATCGTATCGCCAGGGAGGCCATTCTCCGGGATGCGGTGATTTGTTTTCAGAAAGTGGATACTTTTTTGGGGGCGGGGGATGAGCCTCCGGAACGGGACCGTAATGATTATGAACGGCGTTTGGATGGATTCCGGCAGGAGATCCTGGCCATGCCGGATTGGCATCCCGGGATCTATTTTTGGCTGGCGGAACGCCCTTTCCGTCACGATTACGATCCGGAGGTTCGGACCTTGATTCCGCTGGAATTAGCTTTCCCCGACAATTACCAGCGCAAACAATATTGGGAGTATTTTAGCCGGGAATACGCATTCCGCGAACCCATCGACTGGGGGACCATGGGGAGCAAGTTCCGCTTCACCCCCGGACAGATCCGGGAGGTGTTGACCACGGCGCAAATTATGGCTAGTTGGCATTTTGGGGAAAAACCCGTAATTCACCTTGAAGAACTGTATCAGACCTGTTACGCCAAAGGGCATCACCAGCTAAGTAAAAAAGCGGTCCGGATTACACCGCGCTATATCTGGGAGGATCTGATCCTGCCCGGCGAACCGAAAACCCAGTTGAAAAATGCTTGCAATCAGATTAAGCACCGTTATATCGTCTTTCAGGAATGGGGGTTTGACCGGAAACTTTCCTATGGGAAAGGGTTGAGCATATTGTTTTCGGGGCCGCCGGGAACCGGAAAAACCATGGCGGCGCAGGTGTTCGCCAATGAGTTGGATTTGGAGATCTATAAAATTGATATTTCCCAATTGGTCAGCAAGTACATCGGGGAAACCGAAAAGAATATCAATGAAGTGTTTGACGGAGCGCAACGAAGCAATGCCATCCTGTTTTTTGACGAAGCGGATGCCTTATTCGGAAAACGTTCGGAAGTGAAGGATTCCCATGATCGTTATTCCAATATCGAGACAGCCTATTTACTGCAAAAAATCGAGGAATATGAAGGGGTTTCCATCCTGGCCACCAACTTCGTCAAAAATATCGATGAAGCGTTTCTGCGGCGGTTTAACTTTGTCATTGATTTTCCGTTTCCCGATGCCGGTTACCGGGAAAAAATCTGGCGCACCGTCTTTCCCAAGGAGACGCCCCTCGATCCCGATTTGGATTTCCAATGGCTGGCCGGCAAGTTTGAAGTAAGTGGCGGGAATATCAAAAATATTGCGGTTAACGCCGCCTTCCTGGCCGCGGAGAACTACGGGCCGGTCGGGGTGAAACATATCGTCCGCGCCGCCAAATATGAGATTCATAAGTCCGGGAAAATTTTTTCCCAAGAGAACATGGAGGAATATTACGAGGAATAATCCCGTTATATATTTTTCAATCAGTTACCCTAATTAAAAAAAATACTTTTAGATTTAATTGACTTTGCCGATAATCAACTAGGTGCTTTACATAAGTTTCTAGTTTTTTTATCCTGTAATGTAATTTCATTGGAGTGATCCCAATCGCAAATTATAATGTTATCGGAGATACAGGCCGGACTATTATTAAGTTGTTACGGGAAAACATGATCCCCGATCCCATCCCCAAACCGGAACTGATCGAGTTGTGTTCCCCGGCGGAGACGGGTGATTTCCGGTTGACGTTATATTTATATTCCGTGAAAGAAAATGGCGAGTTTCGCAATTCTGGATTGGTCCGTAACTCCGAGTTGTCGCTTAGTTTATTCTACCTGATGACAGCCTATTCCGCTGCGGAAATTAAATCGCGGGCCTATGAAGAAAATTACATGCTGGGCAAGGCCATGCAAGTGATGGATAACCATGGAATCGTAAAAGGTTCGGCTTTGCTCGGGACTCTGGCGGAAAACGCGGAAACGGTAAAAATTAATTTCCACCCGCTCTCCACCGATGAAATGTCGAAATTATGGATTTTTCCCAATGTTCCGTATAAGTTGTCCGTGGCGTATATGGTGGGGCCGGTGACGCTGGATTCGACCGCAGGTTTGGGGAATGGTGTCAGCCGGGTGATGTCATTGTGACAAATTTTGCATTGTAATTTTGCGGCAATATGGAATCAATCGTGGACCAGGGGATTTGAAGGATGGAATACTCATTATGGATTCAATTAGGTTCCAAAGTATCGGTGGTGGTTTGTCCAGTGGACGATTTCAGCGGCGTGATTGCCACTTCGAATGACATCAATATTTGGGCGCCGGGGTTGCCTGGCCAACCGTTACGGAAACCTGAAGGCCAGTTTGTGTTTTGTAATTTGCCAGGGGATACCTACCGGATCCGGGTGGATTCCGGACAATATTTTGCCGAGGAAATGGCTATACCGGTCCGACAATTGGAGCCTTCCAGGGTGGTATACGTCCCATTGAAACCGCGGCCGTCCTATTCTTTTCCGGCAGGCACTTCGTTAATCCGTTTTTCAGTCCGGGATAATAATGATCAAATCGTCCCCGGCGCCCATGTTCAAGCTGTTGTAACCACGGAAGGATGCATCCGGGCCAAATTGGGAAAGGACGGCGCCGGTAAGGATAGCAAACAAATATCATTGGTAAGCATCACGGGAAAAATAGCGCCGGGTGATGTTTTTTTTATCAACCATCCCGGCAGTCCTAATTCTGAAATGTGTCATGTTATTGCCAAAGATACGGTAACCAAACAATGTATGCTCCGCGAACCGCTTTTACTTGACCACGGGAGAGGCGAGCCGCTACTGCCGGTGATTCAGACCCGAACCGATGAACGGGGCGAAGGGGTGGTCTATTTCCGATATTTGCCCGAGAAACGCTGGGATGTAACACTACAGTTTTCATATCAAAATCACACATTGGCCCGTGAAGTCAACGTGGAGGAAGGGCGAACGCTTCAGCTGGGGGAGATTCGAATTTGATGGGGAGAGGTTGGTTGATTTGAGGGGTCTATTTGAAAAAACTAAACACCGACAATAATCTTAAAAATTCACGAATGAAGGGGGGAATTTCTGGTTTCGGGGATTGCCTTTGGAAACCAGAGTAATGAATGCCGGAATATTTATCACCAGGAGTATACGTTGAAGAGTTTGAAAGCGGTTCCCGGCCCATTGAAGGAGTCGGCACCAGTACGGCGGGATTCATCGGGTTGGCGGAAAAAGGTCCTTTGGAAGGATTGCCGGAATTGGTGACCAATGCATCCGATTTTCAACGGAAGTTTGGGGGATATCTCTCCCAGAACGAATTTGGCGATTATCGGTTTCTGGCTTATGCCGTGGAACATTTTTTTATTAACGGCGGTGGGCGTTGTTATGTGATGCGGGTGGCTCCGGAAGATGCCAAAGTGTCCACCAACTTTAAGGATGACAACAAAGATAAGGTTGTGCTGCAAATCTCCGCCAAAAATCCGGGCCTGTGGGGCGATAGATTGCGGATCACCTTATCCCCATCCAGTAAAGCCAAGACCCAGATCTACGAGGTGATGACCGCGGCCTCGGGAGCCACCCAGTATTTAGTAAAGAGCAGTGCCGGATTTAATCCGGGTGATGTGGTGATGTTTTCCGACGGTCAAAAAAGCGAATACGGCAAAGTGAAAACATCCCAGGACAATGTGATCGAACTGGAAGCCCCGCTCGCGGCGGGATCGGACGCGGTTGACAAGGGGTTGCTGGCGAAGAAGGTTCTGACTACTTGTGAGTTCTCCGTACAAGTGGCTTATAGTGATCAGGTCGAAGTCTATGAGAATGTTTCCCTGAATATCGCCGAGTACAATTTTGTGGAAAAAGTATTGGCGCGTTCTAATTTGATTTCGGTAAAACATAATTCCGGTACGGGTGGCACAGGTACTCCCGCAACTCCAGCCGCCGATGGCGCCAAAACGGATGCCGCACCCCCGGCAGCTCCCGCTCCGGCTGCCCCAACCACCGCTGTACCGCCTTTTAAAGTGATTACCGGTAAAGAGGAATACAATCAGGATGCTGCCGGTAAAGCCTCACCCGCCAAGGAAATCATTGCACTGGCGGGGGGCAGTAACGGTTCGGTTGGAAACATTAATCCCGGTACATTTATGGGCGTCGACAAAGGGCCGGGAAAAAGAACCGGACTCAAGGCCTTTATTGATAATGATGTGGTCAGTATCATGGCAATTCCGGGTGTGACCGATCCCAATGTCCAGTTGGCCTTGGTGGCGCATTGCGAAAATCTGGCCAGCCGGTTCGCGGTCCTGGATTTTCCCAGAGATTGTAAAACCGACGCCGACTTGCAGAACCACCGGAATATCTTTGATACCACATATGCGGCGCTTTACAACCCTTGGCTGCAAGTCTATGATCCGTTGGAGAAACGCAATATCATGATTCCGCCATCCGGATCGGTTCTCGGCATTTACGCCCGGGTGGATATCGCCCGCGGAGTCCATAAAGCCCCGGCCAACGAGGTGGTTCGAGCTTGCACCGGGCTTGACTGCCAGTATAACAAAGGCGAACAAGACATTTTGAACCCGAAAGGAATCAACCTGATTCGTACCTTTCCCGGCGAGGGAATCCGGGTGTGGGGCGCCAGAACTTGCAGCTCCAATACACTATGGAAATATATCAATGTGCGGCGGCTCTTTATCTTCCTGGAGGAGTCCATCAAACATTCCACCAACTGGGTGGTGTTCGAGCCCAATGATGAATCGCTTTGGGCCAGAGTCCAACGGACCATCGAGAATTTTCTCCATACCGTATGGGCGAACGGCGCCTTAATGGGGGTTAGTCCCTCCGAAGCGTTTTTTGTCAAAGTGGACCGTTCCACCATGTCCCAGGATGACATTGACAATGGCCGTTTGATTTGCATCATCGGTGTGGCGCCCGTCAAACCGGCGGAGTTCGTAATCTTCCGGATCACCCAAAAGACCGGAGAACAAAAATAAGTTTGTAACCTATCGAATTCAGTAGTCAGGAGACAGAATCCAAAAAAGAGTATATCTGAGACCTTTGAAGTCAATTTTGCAAGGTTATATTCTGAAATCTGAATTCCGGCAAGGGTTTTATACTGACTCCTGAATTCTTCAACAAATTTTAAACCAATCGACTGGAGATGAGAATATGGCGACCAATGATCGCAAAGATCCCTACAGGAATTTTCGATTCAAAGTGGAATGTGACGGCTTACAGGGGGCTTCGTTTTCCGATGTTTCCGGTTACGATATGTCGGTGAATATGGCCGAATATCGCAATGGGGATGATGAAACCACCACCCGCAAACTGCCCGGATTGCGGAAATACAGCAACATCACCCTAAAACGGGGCGTTACCGACGATATGGCCTTCTTTAATTGGGTTAAACAGGCATTAGATAAAGGAAAGATTGAGCGTAAATCGGTAACCATCACCTTGCTGGACGAGGAGAAAGCGGATTCCGCCTCGTGGCAGGTGATCAACGCCTGGCCGGTCAAGTACAGCGTTTCCGAATTCAAGGGAACCGGAAATGAAGTGTTAATTGAAACATTAGAACTGGCCCATGAGGGAATGACCCGTAGCAAGTAGGAATCAGGCTTTGGGAAAACAGGAGTAGAGTTCGGGAGTCTAGAAATCAGAATCCAGAAGAGTATATCCGAATCCATCGAAGCCAATTTTTCAGGGCTTTATTCCGGCTCCTGGATACTGACTCGGGAATTTTGGTTCCTGATTTTCTGAATTCCTTGAAATAGCAATCTATCTTTATCGTATAAAAAAAGATCAGGAGGAACGGCGATGGCCTTTCGAACCGAATTTCCGTTTAAATTACCGAAAGGATTTGTGGATGGGGACGGCATGGTTCATCAAAACGGCATAATGCGTCTGGCAACGGCCGAGGATGAAATTCTGCCTATGCGTGACCCCAGGGTTCAACAAAATCCGGGGTTTTTAACCGTGATACTTTTGGCGCGGGTCGTAACCAAGCTGGGTGATTTGAAAGTCATCGACACCCAGGTAATCGGAAAACTGTTTACGGCGGACTTCGCGTATTTGCAAAATTTTTACCGGGAAATTAATGAGATTGAAAAATCGCGTGTCCGGACATTGTGCCCCGAATGCAAAAAGAATATTGAAGTGGAGGTAAGCCTGCTGGGGGAGTTGGGAGTGGGATAACCGGTTATCCCATTGAAAATATCAAGGAAGAAGCAGCCTTTATCGCATATCATTTCCATTGGTCTCATGATGAGATTATGGCCATGGAGCACCGGGACCGGAGAAGCTGGTGTGAAGAGATAACCAAGATTAACAAAAAACTGAATGAGGAACATGAACCGGAGAATGTCTTCGATGTTTTCAAAAGGGGATGATCCGCTGTGCCGGATAGAAAAGACCCGGTGGGAATATACCGGTTTAAAGTGGAAATTGATGGCCTCCAGGTGGGAGGGTTCTCGGATGTATCCGGACTGGAGGCTGAAATTGAAGTTTATGAGTATGCCGAAGGGGGCCGCAATGGTTTCAAACATATCTTTCCCAAAGGGCAGAAATATCCCCGGCTGGTGTTGAAAAGAGGAATCATTGACTATAGGTTGTATAAGTGGTATTCCGACTGTGTTGCCTGTACCAATGGGTTGAAATCATTGCGCAAAAACGGGGCGGTTCATTTGTTGGACCGGGAGGGGAACGACTTTATGATCTGGAATTTTACCGGGGCTTATCCGGTAAAATGCACCGGGCCCCAATTAAAATCCACCGGAACGGAAATTGCCATCGAATCCTATGAACTGGTTCACCAGGGCTTGACCATGAAATCCGCCAAATAAACAGTACCCGGAATTCAAGAGTCAGAATAAAGCCCTGAAATAGGCTTCAAAGGATTCTGATACACCCTTCGGGATTCTGACTCCTGAATTCGGATCGATCTTTATCGTTGTTTAAATCGTTTTCGTCAATGTTTAGCGGATCAATGTCCCAGGCGGGCATATAAAAAATCAAGAGGCATCGCCATGATTTCCCGGAATTATCTGAAACCGAAAATTTACACCTTACATACAAACCATGGTTTGACGGAATCGATATTCAGCCGTTATCTATTCTCCCCTATGAATTATTTGGGATTTCTTTCCCTTGTTTTTAAAACCACTTCCGTTTCCATTCAGCCGGAGAATGGGGTAGTCCGGGAGTTGATTACCAATATTCAGGGGCAATTGAAGGTTTTGCAGGAAAAAGAATCATTGGTTGCACCGGTAACCATGGTCAACTTGCAGTACCTGTATCAAGTCATTCACCAATATGTAATCCTGGCGGACCGTTTCCATTTCAACCACCAAGTGAATTATTGGGTTGTGGATACCCGGCCGGTGAGCGCTTCCCATTTCCGGCAGCCCCATTTTGACACGACGGCTCCCCTAAGCCGGGATGGGTTAACTCCCGCAACCATAACGCCTGTCACCACGTTCCAATTGATTTCCTGGTATTGGAACGTTTTCTATACCATGCTAAGGCCGGATTGGCCAGTGACATTGGCCGGGGTCCATGAAATCCGCCGCTTTTTCGAATGGAGTGAAATGAAAACCTATCCGGCAATCGGGAACTTCATTCATTATGAAAGCAATCTCCAGGGTTATCAAGCCTTTAACCGGTTGGGACCCTATTCCGGAATCCACGGTGTCGCGTCGATAGTGCATCACCGGAATACCGCCTCCCAATTGGCGGCCCAGTTGTTTTACCGCTGGCTTCCGGAAGTGAAAGAAGGGGCCGCTTATGCCGCGGCCCTTGGGTTTTATCATCCGGAAATACCGGTTGGGTCCGGGGAGACCGCTGGTTTAATGGACGGGGATGGACTATCATGGAAATTCATCCGGTTCCGGAGCCCGGGATACCGGAACAGGGGCTCGGGCATGAATGGGTTTCAATCCGTTTTGCGGAATCCGATCTTCGGCAATTCACCGGAACAAACAGTTTTTTATGAGACCATAGAGCGGTTTTTAACGGATCATTACCATTCCGTCCAGTACCACCGGGGGTTTGAAACCGGCTTCATTCCGGCAATAGATAATCTCAGGGGGAATACCGGAAATACAATAAGCATTATGAATAATTTTCAGGAATCCGGATTATCCCATGAGTCAATTGATTTCATATTCGGTGATAACAACGTCGCAGCTTCGCCAAATCAGGCCCTTGTCTCCTATTCCCCGGAGCTCGCAGCTTTAGATACGGATATATACTATATTCCCATGGAGGCGCTTTATCCCGGCGGAGAGGCTGGGAATTCCGGATGGCGGTTTCCCGTAACGGTCCAGGATTCAGGCCATTCGACCCGTAGATTACGGTTTGAAGGGAAGGTAGCCAATCGCCGTTATTTTCAAGAAAAATATTTTCAGGCCTTTAATTATTCATACTCCAATATGACCCGTTTTTCCGCTGGAATTTATGCCCGGCAATTCTTCCTGTCCGGGCTTTCATTTTCCGGAGAGGGCTGGAATGGCGCCGCCAATTTAAGCTTGGACGCCCTACCGGTTGGGTGGGGCAGGATCATTTCATTTCATTACCGGGACAGTGGGTGTATTTCCCGAAATCAGCCGGAAGCTGAGGGGATGGCGTCCAGGGCCAAGGAATCCCCGCCACCGGCTGTTACGCTGGAATCCGCCAGGGTATGGAGCGAATCCGGTTATCCATTGGCCGGGTTGAATCCCATTGCTCAAATTTTCAATCCGGATTTGGTTTATTTGTATACTCATTTTGTGAATTTCCGTGATTTAGCAATGACCCAGTTTCTAAAACCGGAATTCCAGGGATTTTTCCAGGGGGGTCCCGGCGCCTCCGTTAAGCACGTATGGGATTCCCAAAGCCTGACGTATACCAAGACCGGATCTTACGGCCAAAACCCAGCTTATCATCCCGGCAGCGCATCCGGCCTCCAGGGAAGTCAAATCCCAAACAGGACTCATGCCGTGCTTGAAACGGGCTACCGCGACCTTTCATCCGGACAAGCCGGAAGCCATGTTCAAAGCAATGTTCATTCAACAGACCAGGACCATGATCCATACGGAAAAAATACCTCAAGCGGATTTGTAAATATTGGCCAATATCACCATACCGCCGACTCTACCGCAATCCATGATCAAAGCATTGCTCATATTGGAAACCAAGCCGGTAATCAGACGGGAATGAACGCCCAAAGCGGGCCTGATATTATTGGAAACGATTATTATTTCAGCAGCAAATCCAGCCTTTATGGAAGCGATATCCCGGACCAAACATATGCCGTATCCAAAGGCCGTTATCCTGATCTCCCCGGGCAAACCGGGATCGATGAACCAAACAATGTTCCGGCAATTGACCGGGTTAATGGGCAACTTTATGAATCCGGCGCATATCAAAACCCATTCCCAAGCGATATTGAACCGGGAAATCATGGCATCACTCAAAATCTCATGGATGGTCCGGACGGAACGGGTAATCCGGGAAATTATGGCGTGGCTCCCGGATACTTCGGCGGTGGTGCCGATCCGGCGTATCGTATGAATCCAATCCATATCGCCGGCTTATGGTTTCATTTGCGCCGGGCTTTTGGTGATGATGCCATCCGGCGTTACCGGGAAAAGCGATTTAACGGTTCCTGGCCGGAGGCTGATTACGTTTGGGCCATAAAAAAACCTCCATTGGAAAACCGCCTCGTTTCCGGTTCGGTTACGGGCGCTTTGCATTATTTACAACGATACCCGCTGATCATGCTCTATCCGGCGGGAAGAGGAATTGAACGGTTTATCCGGTCATATGCCGAACTGACGGGCGGGATGGTTACCTCTACCGGTATAATACCGCCGGGAAATTCAGCCGGGATGGATAGGATTATCCAGCCGGAGGCTGTTCAAGGTTCAATTGCCGCCTCACATATTGTTGAAAGTGGCCGTCAGCCGGAACGCGATTTTAAATCCGGGATGATCCAAAGAAAAGTGGGGCTTCAATTTTGGATCCCAGGGCAACCGGTGCCCCGGCTGGAGAACGCCGGAAAACATTTATGGGTTAAGGCGCCCCAAAATGTAACATTGCCAGTGAAAGATACGGACGATTCGCTTGAGACAAACATTTTAGCGAATATGAACCGGCTGAGCCGGTACTCGATCATAAAATCCGCCGGTTATTTTACCCGAAAAATCTGGGATCAAGTATATCAACGGACGTGGTATGAGGCTGTAACCGGTACATTTGATTTATCAATCACTCCCTCAACACCGCTTATGGAACAGCCTGTATTTTTAGCGGAGGATCTCATTTTTGAATATCAGCACCGTATTCTGGAGAGTGAGATTCCGTTAGCGCGTCTGTTTATTGAAGATCAAGCGGAAATTGCGGCGCCGGAAACCGGGCAGGTTATAACGGATGACGGTATCCATTGGAACCAGCCGGTGGAAATCAATCCGGAAATTCTCCCGGAGCTGGCACAATTTTCCACAAACGCGTCAATGGTCCGGGAACCGGGGCTTCCAGCGATGGGGAAACATATTACGGTGTCCGGGTTGGATTTTATCCGGAAAACGTTTTATTTTCAAAGGCCGTTGCAAATGATTCGGACTCATGCCGCTTCACCAGCTTATATTGGGCGAAAACCCAAGAATTCTCAAGAGGCGTGGCCGGACCCGGATGGGTTACCCAAGCCGCCGGACATGAGTCTCATGCGGCGTGATGCAACCGGTGAATGGAAAGAGTTTGCATTTAACGAACTTGAATTCAAAGAGGTTGCCGGGTTGGATGGATCCCATGAAACGGATTTTTCCAGGCGATTTCCTGAAATATTGCTGGAGTTTCAAAAACCTAAAATAATTTCCCATACCGGTGATGAGGTATACCGTGAACCCGAAACAGCGACCGCCGGTATTCCCATGGAAAAAGAAACCACCCCGGGAAGTATCAAGCCAGTGGAGTTGGATATCGACCGGATTGTGGAACAAGTATATTACCAAATTGAAAAAAAACTGAAGTTTGAACGGCAGCGGATGGGAATGTGAGGCGGTGATACGGTGAGCCTTGAAAAAGCCAGGATCTATATCAAACAAAAAGGGCAATTCAAGAATCCCCCTTTGGAAGTAATGTTTAACCCGGCGGAGTATACCGTAAAATATCAAAATAATTTTAATAAATACGTGGAATCCAAAAGTGTTTCCCAGATATTTGTGGGACAAAAACCGCCGGTTTTAAGTATGACCTTATTTCTTGATACCTATGAAACCAAAGAGTCGGTGCGGGACCATGTCGATCGGATTTTGGAGCTGATGGACGCGGTGGATGACGAGCCGACAATCTGTACGTTTAGTTGGGGCGGTTTCCGGTTTGACGGAATTTTAATCAGTGCCAATCAGGAATACACCATGTTTCTGGATTCAGGGATTCCGGTCCGGGCAACGGTTAACGCGCAATTTATCTTTTATGAAGATCCCGCCGCTAAGAAAGAACCCTTTAAAATACGTTGAGGATAACGGAGGATAGATATTTAAATGGCATTTGAGCGGGCCAAGATCCATTACGACAAGGGCAGTGATAGTTCGGGGGAAATTGAAGTTTTGTTTAATCCCAATAAATATTCGATTACCAATGCGGTGGAATACAACCAGGGTACCCAGCAGCATAAAGGAAAAGTCCCTTCCACTTTGACGGTGGTATTGTTTTTTGACACCACGGAAGAAGGAACGCCGGTCCTGGAATCGACTCAAAGGATCCTGGATTTGATGAAGGTGAATACCAACGGGACGCCGGCCCTATGCACTTTTGTCTGGGGAAAATTGATCTTTAAAGGAGTCATCACCAGTGTAAATAAGAAATTCATCATGTTTTTGGAGAACGGCGCGCCGGTTCGTGCCGAGCTTACGGTAAATTTTACGGCAACCGAAAAGGTACGGGCGAAGTATCCTGATGTCCCCGGTAAAAAAGCCGGGGTATCCGATGGCGCCACTCATTTTAGCAGCGCCACTCTGGAAGAAAAATATAAAAAATATTTCGCGCCATTCTTTAATATTGAAATCAGCGGGAAAAACCTGCGCCAACAGGGACTATCCATTGATTCGCTCACGGTGGATACCTCCACTGAAAAAGCGGATTCCTTTTCATTTACCGTCATCAATGCGTATAACGATCAAACCCAGGAAATTGAATGGGTTAAGGATATGCTGACGCCCGGCAAGCCGGTGGCCATCGCGGTGGGATATGGGGATGAGATCCGGACCATTTTTAACGGTTACATCACTTCGCTGGAGTACCGGTTTTCCGGGGAAAAAAAACTGGAACTCATCATATCCGGAATGGATGCTTCATTTAAGATGATGAAAGGCGTCAAGTTCCGTTCCTGGCTAAAGAAAAAGCATAGCGATATTGCCCGGGAAATCGCCGCGAGTTACAGTCTGTCTCAAGAAATCGACCCCACCCCGGTGACGTTACCCATTGTCGAACAAAGCAAAGTGACGGATTACCAGTTTCTATCGTGGATGGCGGCTCAGAATAATTTTGAGTTTTTTATCGTCGGAGGGACCATGTATTTTCGTAAACCGTATCAAAAAAAGACCCCGGTGATTGAACTGGAATGGGACAGCCGGTTAACCAGCCTGAATATCACCCATGACATCGGGGACCAGACCGGCTCGATTGTGGTCCGAGGTTGGGATCCGGTGAAAAAGGAGCAGATTGAGGCGAAATCCAATGAGGTCAACAAGCTAAACAGCAACGGCGCCACTGGGACCTCATTTATTGCGGATTTGTGTGGTTCGGATGTGAAGGATTATATCTATACCAATGCGGAATCGGTGGATGAAGCCCAAAAGATGGCCACGGCCATTTCCAATCAACGTTCCATTAAACTTATCTCCGGGAGAGGAGAGTCCATCGGCATTCCGGAAATTACCGCCGGACGGTATCTCAATTTGAAGGGCGCGGGCGCCAAGCTGAGCCAGCTATATTATATTGTGGCGGCTACGCACATTATCAATACCAAAGAATATAAGACCATTTTTACTTTGGGAGGGAATGCCATTTGAACTTGAATCTGCTTATGCCGCACCCGGATGAATTCAATCAAAAAATTTACGGGGTATTGGTTGGAGTGGTTACCAACATTAAAGACCCGGAGAATCTGGGCCGGGTGAAAGTGAAACTGCCGATCCGGGAATGTGAAAATGAAACGGAGTGGGCCCGGATTGCCACGTTGATGGCTGGAAAAGAGATGGGTTGTTATTTTTTGCCGGAGGTGGGGGATGAAGTCCTGGTGGCCTTCCACGAAGGGGAGGTCCGCCGTCCTTATGTCATCGGCGCTTTATGGAACAATGTGGAGAAACCGCCCCAAAAAAACGGGGATGGTAAGAATAATATCCGGGAGATCAAGTCCCGGTCCGGTCATGAAATTATTTTCAATGATGAGAACGGCAAGGAAAGCATTGAGATTCATACCAAGGCGGGCCAGACCATCCGGATGGAAGATCCGGCCAACGGCAAGATTCTGGTCAAAGACCAAAGCGGCAACAATACCCTGACCATTGACGGCGGCGGGAATACAGTGACCATTAAAGGAAACCTCAAAATCAATCTGGAATCCCAATCTTGTAAAATTAATATTGATGCCGCCCAGAACAGTATTACCATCAATGCTCCGCTGCAACTGAAACTGAAGTCACAGATGATTGATATCGAGGCCGGAGCCAATATGAATATCAAGTCCGGCGGGATGATGACCATCCAGGGCAGCCTGGTGAAGATTAATTAACCACAAAATCACAAAAAGGTGATGGCGGATTATGAACCAAGATTTCATGGGAAAGGGCTGGAAGTTTCCGGTCCGGATTGATTCGAAAACAGGCCGGATTCAAATGTCCGAAGGCGAAGAAGATATTCATGAATCGATTCTGATTATCCTGCAAACTGCCAAAGGGGAACGGCTGGTGCTGCCCAAGTTCGGCGGCGAGATTCATCAATTTGTCTTTGGCTTAACGGATACCGGAACTTTAACGATGATTGAAAACGCTGTTAAGGAAGCCATTGATGATTGGGAACCCAGGGTGGGGCGGGTTTCGGTAAACGCGGCGGTGGACCCGGATGTACCCGGCAAGATTGTGATTAATGTTTCATACGAAGTATTGGCCACGAATAATACTCATAATTTGGTGTATCCGTTTTATATCAGCGGGGAGAGGGAATAGGGCGGGGGATAGGGGACAGGAGATCAGAATACAGGAGTCAGGAGATCAGAAGACAGAAGGTCAGGAGACAGAAGTCAGGAGTGTTTTGCTTGAGCGTTTTAAGAATTTCTAGGTACTACTACTGAAATACAAACTACTGAACTACTGACTACTAAACAACCTACTACCAACCAACCTAACTACTAACAACAGGGGGTGCCACACGGCGTGGTTCCATTATTGGACAGACGGGAATTTGAGACGTTAGTCAAACAAATCCAGGAGATATATCCATACTATACACCCGACTGGCGATTTTCACCGGAGGACCCGGACCCAGGAACGGCGCTGTTATTGATCTTCGCCCAACAGTTTGCTGGGACTCTCACCCGTTTTAATCAGGTTCCGCTTAAGAATTACCTGGCTTTTTTAAATATGCTGCGGGTGGCTAATTCCCCCGCGCAGCCCGCGGAAGCATATGTCACCTTCAAGCTGAGCGAGGGCGCCAAGGAAGCCGTGGTAATACCGGCAGGTACTCAAGTGGCGGCGGAAATGGACGGGGGTGAACCGGTTGTATTTGAAACCGCGACGGATTTACTGGCCACCCCGGCGTTACTGGCGGACGCGTATCATATCAATCCGGCCCGGGATCGGATCGGGCGGGTGGCGGGAGATTTGTGGCAAAATAATATCTCCCTTCCGGCGGGTCCGGTTAGGATATTTGACCTTCCCGAAGCGGAGAACCTTCAAGCACACCGGTTTTATTTGGGTCATGCCAACATTTTCAACATTCAGGGAACCGCCCGGCTTGAATTGCAATTTATCAATACCGCGGAACGTTTCCAGGAAAAATTCATCGCTGAAAAGCTGGCCGACCGGGATCAGGTGGAGTGGCTGTATTTGACCGGCGAAGGGCCGGAAGCCAACGAGTGGCTGCCTTTTGACGAGGTGGCCGCGGAACGCAACCGGTTGATTTTAAAGAAAACCAAACCGCTGCCGATAGTGGAAAGCGGGCTGGGCGGCCGGAACAATTGTTGGCTCCAATGCCGAACCAAGCGAATTGCGGAACAGAGTCTGTTTACACTGAATTTTAACGCGGTTTTCGCCGGAGCCGAATTTCTGGATTGCCATAACCAGGGTGGGATGGCGCCGGATATGGTGTTTTGTAACGATACCCAATTGCATCCCGACCGGCTGTATCCTTTTGGTGAATATGGCGCCATCTCAAGCCAATTTTACTTGTCCAGCCGGGAAGCGCTGTCCAAAAAGGGCGCCACCATTATCGTGCAGTTTGACCTGAAGTTTGAGATTAAAAAGCTGAAGGATGAAGTAGATAAACCGGTGGAATGGAAACTGGTGATGCGCAAGTCGGATTTGCGGGAACCACCGCCACCCCCGGAGATATCCATCGCCAAAGTCATCTGGGAATATTGGAACGGCAATAGTTGGGTCAAGCTGTTTTTAAGTCTGGATGCCGAGGCCCTTTTTAGCGGCCCGTCCGGCCCGGCGGTTAAGCGGATTGAATTCCAATGCCCCGCCGATATTCAAATGACCATGGTTAACAATCATCAGAATTACTGGATCAGGGTCCGGGTCCTTAATTTATATAATTCCTACGCGCCCAATGCTGTTTTCCGGACGCCCCTGATGATCCGGCCGGTGCTTACGTATGATTTCCAAGGCGCCCGGTTTCCGGTGGCGGATTGTCTATCTTACAACAATTTGGAGTGGGTGGACCATTCGGCGGATTTAAAAGCGCAGGACCGGCCGTTTGCGCCATTATGCACCCTGGATAGCCAATATGCGGCTTTTTATATGGGATTTGAAACACCGCCGCTTAAAGGCCCCATCAGTATTTATTTTGCATTGCAGCCACCGGATACGAAAAGCGTTGAAACACCCCGGGTGGAATGGGAATACTTGAGCCGGGAAGGCGCCCGGACTCAATGGCGTTCCCTGAAAGTACTGGATGGAACATATTCATTGGCCGCCAGTGGAAATATCGTCTTTGCGGGACCCCCGGACTTTGCCCATGGTTTGCTGTTTGGCCAGAATTTGTATTGGATCCGGGCGGTGAACATGGGTAATAACCTGTCCGCCGGGAGCGGCCGGACGGCCCAACCGGTGTTAAATGGAATTTACTTGAATACGGCCCGGGTGGTTCAACACGAGACCATTGAACGGGAGATTCCGGAATTGGTTCAACAAGGGCGGCGTTATGAATACCAGTTATCCCGCTTTCCCGTAATTTCGGAAGAGTTATGGATCGATGAAGTGGAGAACTTGCCCCGTAAAGAGGAGCAGGAACGGATTCATCCGGCGGACCGGGTGGTGGTCCGGGATGAAATCGGCAATATCCGGGAATTTTGGGTGAAATGGCAACCGGTCATGGATTTCTTGGAATCTTTCCCCCGGGACCGGCACTTTATCATCGACCGGACCGCCGGCCGGATCAGTTTTGGAGATGGGCAAAACGGGCGGGAGTGTCCTACGCTTTCAGCGCGGCACGTACGGGTTAAATACCGGATCGGCGGCGGCAAACGGGGCGATGTGGGCGCGCATACGATTATTAAACTGCGGAATTCCATAAGCTTTGTGGATATGGTTGATAACCCGGAACCGGCCTTTGGTGGTTCGGATATCGAGACCATGGAGGAGGTCTTACGGCGGGGGCCGCAAATCATCAAACACCGGAACCGGGCGGTTACCGCGGAAGATTTTGAATGGCTGGCCAAACAATCATCCCCAAACATCGCCAAAGTTAAGTGCCTGCCGAATTGCACGGATACATTTGAAAAAAAGACCGGATTTGTTACGTTACTAATCGTACCCAAATCCGAAGCGGCGGGTCCCGCATTCATTGACAAGCTCCGGTTTCAAGTGGAGAAATATTTGCGGGAACGAACTGCCGGTGTTGTTGCTTTTCCGGATAAAATCCGGGTTGTGGGACCGATGGCGCTGCAATTGACCGTCAATGCCGACCTGGCTGTAAGTGATCCGGAGTTGGTCATTCCGGTGGAAAAAACGGCGATTGCCGGTTTGCATGATTTTCTGGATCTCTTTACCGGTAATGTTCAACGCCAGGGTTGGGAAATCGGCGAATTCCCGCATCTTTCCACCTTTTATACCTTTTTAAAAGCGGTGAAAGGCGTCAATTATGTGAAAAAGGTGGCGCTGTCCACCGCCCGCCTGAAAGACGGAGTATGGCGGGAAGCTGATGACCGGGATCTTACATTGTTGCCTTTCAGCATCATTACCGGCGGGAAACATCAAATCAATGTGAAAGTGATATAGGAGGAGTCAACGTGTTGCCGTTACCGGAATTGGACGACCGGTCCGTTCAGCAATTACTGAAACAAGCCCGGGATATGATTCCCAAGCTGATGCCCGAATGGACGGATCATAATGATCATGATCCCGGAATCACTTTTTTGGAGATGCTGGCCTGGCTCACCGAAATGCAAGAGTTTCGTCTCAACCGGATTACCGCCGCCAATGAACTGAAATTTTTAAAACTATTGGATGTGTTGCCCGCGAAAGCGCGCCGGGCAATGACGGATATCACTTTTGAAATTCCGGCCGAACCGCGGATTATCCCCCGGGGGACTCCGGTGGCGGCGGATAACTTGCCGTTTGAGACATTGGAGACGGTTTTTGTTGTTCCGGCCCGGTTGCAAATGATGATGGTGATGGACGGGGGCCGTTTTTTGGACTATACTTCGTTCAATACCCTCAACCGGGCTAATTTTCCGGCATTTGGGAAAGAAGTCAGACCGGGTAACCGGCTTTACTTGGGGTTTGACCGGGAACTGCCGTTTGGGCGGGCAATCTCCCTTAAAATAAATCTCGATGAAAATTATCCGGTGCCACTGATACCCCTGACTGGGAAAGAAACGGCCTTTATTCCTTCGGGAAAGGTGTTATGGGAGTATTGCGCCGCAAATCCGGATTCCGAACCAACACTGAATCAATGGGCGCCCCTGGAGATAATCCATGATGAAACTTTCCAGATGAGTTTCAGCGGCCGGTTAATTATCAAAATTCCGTCCCGGATGAGGGCGGCCCGGATCACCGAGCTCAATACCCCGGAACTTTTTTGGATTTCCGCTACCGTTGCTGAAGCTGGTTACGAAATACCGCCTTGGATCCGGGAAGTTACCCTTAATAACGTTCCGGTGATTCATGGGAATACATATAGCGAAGCCCTTCTGTTTTCGGGAACCGGCGCTACCCATCAAACCTTGACGGTTCAAGGGTATCTCCCACACTACGGCTTGGTTGAGGTCCAGGTGCAGGAGGCCGGCGGTTATTTTCGGACTTGGAGCCCAACCTCCGATTGGTCCACCATTGAACCTCAAGGGGAATTTTACCGGATGGATAAGGATGCACGGGAACAAACCCTGACCATATCCTTTGGCGACGGAGAGCATGGGAAAGTCCCGCCGCAGGGAGTTGGCAACATTCAGGTCATTTGTTACCAGGCGGCTTTTGAAGAGATCCGGATAGTGGGAGAGAGCAGCCGTCTGCCGCACCAGACTTTCATGTTAAATTGGCTTAAACCCGGACTGCCACTGTATTTGGATACATTTCAACTTCAGGTGGGGAACCGGTTCCCGGGCTCGGATGAGTATCTCTGGCAAAACTGGGAGCGGGTTTCAAATTTTGATCTATCCCGAAGCGGGGACCGCCATTTTTGTTTCGATGAACTAACCAATGAGATTTGCTTCGGCAATAATGAGCGGGGCGTCATTCCCGGCCGGACCGCCGCGAATGTAATCCGGATTATCTCTTGCCAGACCGGCGGTGGGGAAAGCGGCAACATCAAAGAAGGACAAATTAATAAAATCGCCAACCCGGCCGGTGATCCGGACCCAATCAAAGTTACCAATCATTTTCCGGCTAAAGGCGGACGGAACCCGGAAAATATTGAGGATGCCAAGCGGAACGTGGCCAAGGTATTAAAAAAACAGAGTTGCGCCGTTACCGTCCAGGATTATGAAGCCATCGTCAAAGAAACACCCGGGCTACGGGTTGCCAGAGTCAAAGTATTTCCTCTTTTTATCAAGGGATTAAAAGATTATCCGGCCAATCAGGCGCCTGCTCAGGTTACCGTGGTGGCGGTGCCGTATAGTGAGCAAAAAAAACCGGTTCCAAGCAAGGGTTTTTTGGAAACCATCCGTTTGCATCTGGATCCATGCCGGTTGATCACCACCGAAGTTCATGTCATCGGACCGGAATATGTTAAAATAAGGGTTCATGCCGTGGTGGTGGTTGCGGCCCATATTGTATTCGGTCCGGAAAAAGTTGTACGTATTCTAAACCAATACTTAGCACCTATCGGCAACGGGCCGGACGCCCCGGGCTGGCCGTTTGGCGGAATGGTCCGCAAAGGAGACCTTACCGGTGTAATTACCAAAATTGACGGGGTTGAATGGGTCAAGGAGCTTTGGGTGGAATATGAGGGTGAGGGCGCGCGGCGGGAACCCGGCGGCGATATTGTAATCCCCCCGTATAGTCTGGTTTATTCGGATGATGATGAACCCCATGATATCCAGATTGTTACAACGGAAGGGTAAGTGCGCTAGGAGTCTGTGCGGCTAATCGATTTTCGAAGCGTATTTAGTATTAAGTGACATATTCTAATCCAATATATAGTGGTTTTAAGTTATTAAAAAGTGTTACGCGCACAGACTCCTAGGTGAAGCGTGAAGTTTTCGATGGAGGTGAAACCGGGTGAATCAAGCTTTTCATTTTTTCTCCTTGAATCAACAATCCGACTGGGAAACCGGGCTGGCTTTCAATTTTGAGATTTCCGACGAAGGGCTGCTTCTTCGGGATCATGGCGCATTGCCTTATTTCAGCGGTGAAACCACGGGGTTTTCAGCGCAGAAACGGGGAATTTATTATTCTGCCGCTTTGGATTCCAGGATTGATGACATGCGCTGGTATAAGATAGTAATCGAGGCCCAAATTCCGCAGGATTCGGATGTCAGTATTTCGTATTACGCCGCCAATACTCCCGAGATCAATCTGAAGGGGCTCCGGGGCGAGGCTGCCGGGGAAGAAACGGGTAGCGTGAATCTGGATGATTATCTGCGGGATCCGGCGATTGCCAGCGCTAAAAAATTGGATAACCTGGAAAAATTATGGATGAGTTTTTTAGGCCAAACGGGAAACGCACCGTTGGTCAACCCGCAAAATGCGTTACTGCATCATGCCACCGGCCGGTATTTGTGGTTGAAAATCGAAGTTTCGGGAAACATTCAAAACATTCTATGGATCCGCAAGCTCCGGGTATATTATCCCCGGATCTCATTGTTGCAGCATTTGCCCGGTGTATACCAGGAAGATCCGGAAAGCCGGGACTTTTTAGAGCGGTTTCTGGCGATTCCGGGTACTTTTTATGAGGAACTGGATGAGCAAATCAGCCAGGTGGCCTTGAATTTTGACGCGGATCTGGCTACAGGAGAATACTTGCGCTGGCTTTCCGGGTGGCTCGCGATTGCAGTGGATGACCGGTGGAATGAAACGCAATTACGCCAATTAATCAAACGGGCCCCGGAAATATTTAAGATGCGGGGAACCAAAAAGGCGATTGAAACCATGGTCGAAATTTATACCGGGGAAAAACCGTTGATAGTGGAGTATTTCCAGTATAAACACCTGGAATACGAACCGGAATTCAAAGAGTTAATCAAGGAGCTTTATGATACGGACCCCTATACTTTCACCGTGATTCTGAAACCGAAAACCGTTCCCTTACAGCAGCAGCGGCTGGCGGTCCGGAAGATTTTGGACGAGGAAAAACCGGCTTTTACCGAAGCCCGGCTGGTGGCGCTCCAACCCTGGATTTACCTGGACACCCATACCTATCTGGGGATTAATACCAACTTATCGGAGTTTGCCGCCATGCGCCTGGACCCGGAATCGTCAGTGCTTTATAATAATGTGCTGGAGGGCGGAGAGCCACCGCCGGATGGCCGGAACAACAATTCATAGCCGGAACCGGTTGGGGCCGGAGGAACAATGGAGGGTAAGGCAATGGATGATTTATTGGGATTTGGTTTTGAACGGAATCAATACTTCACCGGCAAGCTGCTGACCGCCCAGGATTTCAAGGTGGAGCAAAAGTATTTTAACGACAAACGCCGGCTGCTCAACCGGTTACTTTTCGGCAGCGGCATAATTTGCGGTCTGGATGTTACTCCCACCGGCGGCAAGATGATCACCATCGAACCGGGTATGGCGCTTGATCCGGCGGGCCGGGAGATTGTGGTGGATGAGCTTCAAAATTACAATCTCTCAAGCATCGGAGGATTCCCGGAGGGAGAGTTTAATGGATACATCTACTTATTTATCGAATATGACGAAAAGAACAAGGATCAGGTTTTTTCCGTGGACAATTCCCAGCAGGCCGCCGTGTATAACCGGGTGCAGGAAAGCTACCGGCTTTCCATCCGTAAGACACCTCCCCCGCGTGTGAATTCCGGGCTCACCGCACTGGCGGAGGAGACCAGCCTGGTATACGAGGATGGACAGATCAGGTTATGGCACCGGATTCCCCGGTATGTTAACCCTTCAGGCCTAATTGAGGCCGCTTTTATATTGGAAAAGCTGGCTCCCATTCCCCGGTTTGACTTTTCATATCAAATCTCCGCTGTAAATCTGGAGAGCCATGGTGGGGACAACCCTTGGGTCAGTTTTACCGAAACCTTGGATGGCGGCTTGTCACAATATGAGTGGAAGTATCGATTAAAAGCCGGGAGTACTTGCGAAGACGGACGGATTATGATCGGGGAGCGGAACCTGACCCTTAATATCGGGGATCGGCCGGTGAAAATCGCCAAAGAAACCGAAGTGCCGGTAAAAGTAATTGCCATTCCGGTACCGGAGCAAATACAACAGGACTATTCCAGCCGTCCCCTGGATAAATGGCTGGAGGACAACTCAATCAACTCCATCTACCTGGCCAAGATCACCTTGATTCAGGTGGCTAGCGCCGTAGGTACCACGTATCATATCGACCGGGTTGAAAAAAACCTTTTTGGCCAACATATTTTCAATCTGCCGTTGCTTAGCCTGTTGGACCAATATCATCCCCTTCAATCCGGGGATGGGCCGGCCCCGGCCAAACCTGTCCCGCCGGAGCCTTCCGCGCCACCCGTGGTAATCCCCGTTGTCAGCCAACTTCCGCCTTCGCCTCCTCCGCCCGGCCCGAAAATGGCCACCGGCACGGTGGATTTCGTTTGGACGGCGAAGACCAAGGGGTATTATACGGAGGAGATCGCTCACGGGCTGGGACCGGGACTGGTGTCCATCAGTACCGGGATGGAGGAGTTGCAAGATATTATAACCGGGAAAGTGGACCCGGAAGATGAGCGGATTTATACCGGCGGGGCCGAAGTATTCCAGGATACTCCTTTTGCGGCTACGGCCAGCAATTTCACCACCGGAGTCATCATCTATCCCCGCAAAGGCACCTTCCGGATCGGAATCAGGATGCTGGGCAAGACGAAAGTGGATACGATCCGTATCCGCTGGTGGGCCTGGATGAATCCGCCGGAGGAATCGGCGGATACGCCGCCGCGAGATACCAAGGTGGTGGTCCGTATTTTAGAAGAATGTCCCATCACCAAAACCGGGGGCCAATATACATTCAGCGCCCGCGTAACCGGAACCAATGATACCGGAGTTATTTGGAGCGTTAAAGATCCGGGCCATGGCAGTATCAGTCCGGACGGTGTCTATAGTGCACCCGTTGTCAAAGGAATTTATCCGGTGACTGCCACCAGTAAAGCGGACCCTTCAAAGAGCGCGACGGTGATGGTTGTGGTGGAGGGGTAAGTTAGGGTATCCGGATCAGCTGGAAGCATGGGGATGACGGAATTGTGGAGGGCAAAACCCTTGGATTATCAAGAAAATCGACAGTCTCTCAATAATAATCACGGTAAAACCGGGCGGAATGATGGTCAGATATTGAACCAAGGTTTATCCGGACAGCAATCAAGCGTGATGGCAACCGTACAGCAGGCCGAACTGGAGCCTTATCTTCTAACCAAGGCAGATATAATGCAGTTGCATAAGTCGATAGGAAATCAAGCTGTAGTTCAGCTTTTGGGAGATGTTAATCAACGGCGAACCGAACCAAGTAAGGATCTGGAAGTTATACAAGGCCTTGAGTCGATTCATGATCCCGGGAGCAGCAATACTTCCGGCAACACGGCACAACTCTATAGAGTCGGATATATGCCTAGGCTGGCACGGGCGCCAAGGCCGGCAAACGGTATCGCATATAGTCACGATACATTTGCGCGTCCGGCAAACTTTGACGATGAAACAATTCAGCAAGTTTACCATGATGCTCCCCAGCAGGTCGCGCAAAATCCCATATCGCACAAGACCGAGGTCTACTATCAATGCGCGAGTTGCTTGAATTGGTTCCCTTATGAAGCGATGCAAATCGGCCATATTGAAACCTGGGCGGATTACATCGCGGAAAAAGCGCCCGCCGATACTGCCGAGGCCCGTGACGCCTATAACGATTTAGATAACTTGCAGCTTCAGTGTTCAACTTGCAACCAGGGACATGCGTTTGAAGAAGACATGGGTGATGATGACGATGATTCAAGTGATGATTTCATTGACGATAGCCAAATGGACCCCGAAGAAGATAAAAAGGCCTTCGATGAGCTGCGCACGAATATCCTGCCCGGCCTTCGGGGACAGAAATTATAAGTTATCCGATGCGCACGTTGTTTAACTAAGGAGGGGTAACAATGGCGGATTTTGACACATTTGACCGTTCCAGGACAAATACGGGGGATGCTCTGAAGCGTGGACAGAACACTGGAGACGGTTTAGCATTGCAGGAAAAAATAACTCAGTCAGCGCTCGTTCAGCGGGCGGGACAGGAACCGGGGGCGTTGTCTGCGGCGGATGTGAAGCAACTACAGCGGGCCATTGGCAATCAGGCAGTCAGCCAGTTGATGGAATCCTTAAACCCGATCCAGAAGGCGGATGAGTTTCCAGAGGAAGAGGAGGATCCGGTTCAGGAGATGATAGCGCCGCTGCAAATGGCGAAAACCAACCACACCGGGATGCCGGATGAAGTAAAGGGCAAGATGGAGGGAGCATTTGACGCCGATTTCTCCGATGTCCGGGTCCATCCCAATTCGGATCTGGCGACGGATATCGGAGCATTGGCCTATACTCAAGGGTCTGACGTCCACTTTGCGCCGGGTCAGTACAATCCGGGGGATGCGGTGGGGCAGCGGATTATCGGGCATGAACTGACCCATGTGATACAGCAGCGGGATGGCCGGGTACAGCCGACCACCCAAGCTTTGGGAATGCCGGTGAATGATGACCCGGGGCTGGAAGGCGAGGCGGAGATTAAAGGAGCGGAAGCGGTGGAGTTTGAGGGGAAAGAGGATTAGAAGTAAAGGAGAATGGTCGAATGGAGTATGGAAAAAGCTGGAGGTTCCGGCAAAGCAATAAAGGCTCAACCCATTTGAATCAGCGACAAATCAACAGTCCAACTGAATCCGGTCCGCAATCCAATCCGGCCATCATCGTCCAACGCGCCGGGGTGGACCCTGATTCGCTGACTCCGGGGGATATAAGGCAACTGCAAAAGACCATGGGAAATGAAGCGGTCTGCCGGATGTTCAAGTCACCGGCGTCACCCGGGGTGATATCAACCGAAAAAAATCCTGATGGGGCCGGAATAACAAGCGCGCCGGGGGTGGCTCAACTGGCAAAGGATGAAGCGGCAAGAGGCAAAAAGCACAGGCGCGTCACAATAGCCAAGGCAAAGATTACCGAATTAAGTGGACAAATAAGTCCCGCATTGGAAAAGCATGTCTTTGAGGGTAAGCCATTCGATAAGCCGGTCGATAAAGACGACCCGCAAGGCGTTCATGCGTATATTGGCGAAGAGTTGCCCGCTTCCGTTGAACCGGTAAGGACGGAGGGCTCGCCTGGGAAAGTGCATACGATTTATTGGCAATATAAAGGACATCCAATCGAATCCCCCAAAGAAAGCACCATGTTTCCCAAGTGGATGCCGAAAGATCATGTGAAAGCGTTAATCGTATTAAAATTAAACAATACTTCGGACAGTAATGTAAAAACATATGTGTCCCATGGGCAGGACATTGAAGTGGTAAAATCAGGAGATACGGTATATCCAAGGAAGTAAGGGTTCTGTCTCCCTTAACCGTAGGAGGTCTTACCAATGGCTCATGATGAAAGCAGGCGGCTGGAAAGGAATCATCAGGATAGCATCCGGCGTGATCAAGCCACAGTTTCAAGCCCCGGCGTCTCCGGATTGCAGGCAAGCGCTCTGGCCATCGCGCAACGCGCCGCTATTAATCCGTATTCGCTGGCTCCGGCGGATGTGATGCAATTGCAAAAGACGCTGGGGAACGAGGCGGTAAGCCGGTTGCTCGAAGCGCCGGGGGCGCAAGCAGGAACCATACAACGCCAGGTCTTCGTAGGCGGGCAGGATATCGGAAATGCTTTGGACTATCTGAAGGCCAATGATCATGCGTGGCTGCTCACATCCGAGCAGGAATTCATAGCGGACTTCATGAGCGTCCATCCGGATAAATTCAGAGTGAGCGACCCCGAGTCTTTGGTGCTGGAAATCGAAAGAGCGGATGCGACTTTGCGCTTGATTCGTAGCGTTCTCCGGGATGGCTTGCTCAGCCGGGGCAAGCTCACCCAAATGGGAAAGGATTACGAGGGGTCCTTGGACACGGGAAATACCACCGAACTGGCCGTCAATATATTGGATGTCCGGAGAACAGAAGGTAGTAATCTTTATAATGATGCGCTCAGAATTGCTAAAGAATCATTATCAGCCGAAAATCGGGGAAGCTTCAGCGTCGCCATGGAACGCCAGGATGATCCGATACGCGAGGAACTTTTAGCCCGGGAAGATGTGCATCTTAATGAAACTGAAGAATTGGAGCTTGCGCTGCAAGCGCTCAATACCGGAGAAGATAAAGAGTTTCTAAAACTTGCCGCACGGTGGGACAAGACCGCTCTGCATAATAAGACCGTCCTGCGTTCCTTCATCGATGAGCTGAACGAGCGCGTCCAGCGCACCATATTGGCAATCATCCCTCAGCCGGACAAGAGTGTCGCCAGGCAAGAAGCGGGAGTCCAATCTTACGAGTCCGATGCGCCATCGGGAATCATTCCGGCGGGTTCGGGCGGCTTCACTGAACTTTTAGTTCCGCAATGGTTTCAGCCTTTTGAGAGACTGGTCGAAGTTCCGAGCGGCATAACCATAAAATTTGTCGGAAACCGGACTGTCACCGCCAAATTCAAGGGTAAGGGCCAACATACAGACGTGACAGTCAACGCGCCGGACTACGCCGGAGAAGTGGCGGCGCAACTCGCGGAATACAAGCTTCTGGCTACTCACATTATGAAAGCATGAGTATATCAGACGGCAAGGGTTCTTACGATTAAGATATTTGCGTCCATTGAATGCGCGGGACTTGACATATCCCTCACGACGAGCCAGACTGTCAAAAATAAACCATCGGACCAAGTTTTCTCACTAAAGGCAATCTCCTATCGGGGCCTTTAATAAAATATAAGGATTTAAAGGGCAAAACAGTCCAGCAGTCAGGAGAAAAGATAATGAATTTTAGGAATCAGTAGACAGTAGTCAGAAGATAAGATCCGGGGCAATTCTGACTCCTGACTCCTGTCTCCCTTCACCGTAGGAGGTTTTGCCAATGGATCATGCTGAAAGCAGGCGGACGCAAAAGAATCAGAATCTGAATAGCATCCGGCGGGATCAAGTCGAAGTTTCAAGCCCCGGTATAGCTGAGCTGCAGGTAAGCGCTTTGACCATCGCGCAGCGCGCCGCTATCGAGCCGAATACGCTGACTCCGGCGGATGTGATGCAATTGCAAAAGACGCTGGGGAACGAGGCGGTGGCTCAGCTTTTGGAAGGATTAAATCAACAACGTCCGGAGCAGAAAACGGATATCGGAGCAGAACCTACGCAGAGCAAACCCGGCAATTCCGAACCGGCTTGCCCTAAAGAACCATGCGGCCCATGCCGGCAATCAGTTATCCAGCGGGCCGTCGGATTTGAGTTTGAATTGCAGGACTGGCGATCCTGGCAGACGGACCCTAAAAAAGGAGTCCACCGGGTCGCCAAGGGGGATCCGATCATTGAAGGAGCCGGATTTTCCGCCCAGGGCGAGGATGTGGATGAAAACACTTCCTCGGTGGAGTTCGTCATTGATCCCCCGCTGGCAACTTGGAAGGAAGCGGAGCCCATCGTAACAGCCGCTCAAGACCTGGCCGCCAATTTGAATAAACATCAGAGAAAAGACCTTGATGCCCAGAAATTTAGCGGAAAAGAAGGCTACCATATCCGCCCAGACAATGGCAAATGCGGGATGCAGGCTACAGCCGGAATCCGATTGGAACAAATCCCGGCGCTTTTTGCTGCAATGAAGCAAGCATCCGAATCCAATTTATATTTGCAGGAAAATATTCTTCCCGGAATTAATGATCAAAAGGGTTCCCCAGAGTTAAAAGGATTAATTACGATAATCATCCATTACTTGATGAAGGGATTTGACAAAACCGAAAAGAGTGAAAGTGATTACCCGAAGGGAATCATCACGGTGATGGCTAGAACCTGGTTTCCCAAACTATTTAGCATGGTGCCGGAGATTCGGGAAAAACGGTTAAACTCCGATCAGTTGGTGGCTCTTGTAATGGAGAGGTTGCCGGATTGGGCGGGAGACAAAAAAGAGCCGTTTACCAAGACGGCGTTCACTCAAATGGACCCCGGTAAAAAGGTTCGTTTAACGCTGACCCGGGAAGAGTGGTTGAAAAGTATCATGGATGAAGGGTTCGATAAATTGTCCTACTGGGCTGACGAACGATTTGAAGGAATGGGATTTTTGGGAAACAAAACGGATGTGAATGATGATGGAACCGAAGCGCCTATTTTTGAACTCCGCGGGCTGGGCAGTTTTGGAATTGACCGGAATGCTCCTATCAACCAATGGGTTGTCAAAGCGCATCAAGTTTTTGAGTTGGAAAACCGGGTTAATGATGGAAAAACTTTCAAAAAAAATGCCGTGAAAGTGGATAAACCGGGGAAAAAAGAACCGGACGGCACGGAATGGGAAGAGGTAGTCGATAAAATAAAAAAAGCAAGTGAATCGGTTTCATCCGGGTCAGGATCCCCAAAGAGTCAGGCGCCGTCGAAAAAGTCCGCTTCGCAAGCACCTCCGGAGAAAATTCCGGCGGTTGATGGAAGGGCATATCCCTGTCCCCATGCGGGTTGTAAGGTCAAAAACGTAAGCCCCGCCAATAACAATTGCCTGATCCGCTCGATCCTCTATACGGCAAACGGGAAGACACCAAAGGAAGAAGTCATAGCAAGAATCAAAGCAGAAATGGTTGAAAGGGGAGCCGTTCATAGTCTTGATGAAATGTTTGATTTGGGGGCCGACTCGGGAAGAGCTTTGGTACAATATCTAAAAGACGAAGGATACATTGCTCCGGGAACAGGGATCGTGCTTTACACTTACGGGCAAGATTCCAGAGAGGGCCAGGTATTATTTCATCAGCCAATCGAGGGCAATAACCCCATTGGTATATGGTATACCCGGAGCAGCAGGCATTTTCAAGCGGTTGTCCCGGGATGTTTTATTACGACGGCGTGCGTAAAAAGCCGGGGACTGGCGGATGATTGTGATGAATTGACTACCCTGCGGCAATTCCGGGACGGATATCTGAAAGCCCAGCCCGGAGGAACCGCCTTGATTGAATTGTACTACCGGATTGCGCCCCGGATTGTGGCGGCGATTGACGCCCGGGAAACCGCCGGAGTTGAATACGACCGGTTGTATTCGGTCATTCAGTTGTGTGTCGGCTTTATCAAAAACGGAAATAACCAACAAGCCAAAGCCATATATACCGGGATGGTTAAGGAATTAACCGTGAAGTACCTTAAATCCAAGCCCTCACCCACTGGAAGGAAAGCGGTCCGGTGACCCGTTTGTAGAGGAAATTCACGGTATGGAATCCACCGGTTATCATTTGAAATTATCCTCCAAAATCAATCATTATGCTAATTTCGGCGAAATCGGTATTGGGAACCGGAAAATCGATATAATGCTCATATATGTATTCCGCAAAAATGGCGATGATATCATCATCACTCGTAATTCTTTCATCCGTAACACCACTATTCTGATCATATATCATAAAATGATTGTTTATCCGATCCTCACTGATGATATGCCGGATGGCCAATTCGTGCCCGAAGTGAATATCGGAATCTTTGGTATTACTCATCTTGAACGTGACAATTCCCTTAAAAGGAGTCCCTAAATTAAACTGCTCTTCCAGCGCGTCATCCATTTTTTGACGGATGGTTTTCTGATTCAATTCATGATTGTAACGTCCCGCTACTTTTGTTTCCACCATTTTTTTTGAGGGTTGATAGCCGCCATGTTTATCAAAAATCCAATCCCGGAAGGCCCGGGCTTCGTCAAAAATTTTATCGTACGGCATTTCGACCAAACTCCGTAACCATCCTGCCCCCTTGGATTGAAAATATGGCAAAAACGCCCAGGTGATATCCCGGGAATCGAATCGATATTGACTATGGGTAGTTATATCGAGCAATTTTTTTAAAGCTACGATAACATTCAAATTTTTAGCGGTAACACCCAACGTTCTCCCTTCAGCCTCAATCTGTCCGGACAGCCAGGCGGCGGCAAGAGCGTTACAAATGCCGTCCTCCACACCGGGAATTGTCTTTAAGATTTCCACCAATTGTTCCGGAGTATATCCGGCGGTCTGGATTACGCCCATGGCCTGCACTGGCCGGCTTGTAAACAACTGGGACACCACTTGGTTCCCAACCGTCCGCTGAAGGTGGGTAACATCCCTTGCGGTTAACCCATGGGGATTGATATCTGCCATCTGTAGTATACTGACGGTATCCGCTCCATCCTGGGTCTCATGATGATTCCGCTTTCCGTTCTCTTTGGTATTTATTCCTTTTTTCCCTGTTCGAATTCTGGCAAGCCAATCTCTCCTTCGTTATGATGTGAAATCGGGCGGAATTCAGGAGACGGAATTCAAGAGTTAAAATCCATTAGGAGTCTCTTTATGTACACAGAATTGTTGAATGTTTTATTCCCTCAAATCATTCGAGAGTACTTCCACGAAGGGCAATTTTTTGGCGGCGGCGCCGGAACGTTCATGAGCCGGTTGGCGGCTCATGATGAATTTAGCCGGACGCAAACGGGCTGTCGAGATTCTTCCACCCGTAAAGTCTGTCGGATTAATTTTCTTGATGCCTGGTCATTTCTACAGGACGCTTTACTATTTTTCATGGTGCTTGATTATTTCTCCGTGATGTTTGATCATTTTTTCATGGTGCTTGATCATTTTTCCGTGATGTTTGATTGTTTTTCCATGGTACTTGATCATTTCTTCCCGGTACTCTATCATTTTTACGTGGTGTTTCATCATTTCTCGGGATAATCAATCGTTTTCCATGAGATTGTTAAAATATAATGGGAAATTGAATAATTTGCGATTGACTACCGACTCGCTTAATAAAAAGGAATTTACGATGCAAAACCGGCCTTAGCCCGCGGATTGCATTTGAACGGGGAGGACTATAAATGGCGGACTTTGAGACGTTTAACCATTCCGGACGGCGTATAAAAGATACTTTGAAATGGCGGCAAATGTTAGATAACGGTTTCCATCACGCATCGGATAGGCTGGAACAGCAGTACGGGCCAATTGGCTGATCTGGATGATGTCCAGACCGGGGAAGAAGTTAGTTGGGCTGCGGGATGTCCATGGGCCCTGGAGCCTGGTTATCAAAACGCCGGACAGCATCATGGCTTAGGCACGGTTCTAGGTAACCGGGGGCAAAATACCGATATTCATCAGGCCTCACAGCCTTATTTCGATACCGATAACCCTCCTCTCAATCCAAGCCAAACCATGAATTTTGTAATGACCCAGAATTATCAGTATTCCACTGATGCGGGCAATACATGGCAAAATATACCCAATAGTAATTATACCTTGACAAGAACGCTCTACCGGAGGAGATGGCCGCTTCATAAACATTTTATCTACACACTGAAGAAACAGGGCACGGTGGATAACGCTGTAAATCATACCGTTACCCAGGAAGTCACAATATGAACTCCGGATAATTGTTTCGCGCTGCCCCTCTTTTTGCCCGCATAACGCCAAATTTGAAAGAGAGAAGGAAAAGCCTTCGGGAGAAGAGATTTCCATCTTTATGGCACCTGGATGGTCATCTGCCCCGGCATGATAATCTCAATCACTCCGCCAAAAGCGCACATCAGCTTGGCGCTATTATTCAGCGCCGGAAAATTAGCCACCAGCACCGTGGGCGAACCCACGATCCACGGGGCCGGAGTTACCGGCACACAGGGCATTGGCGCACCCATGGCCGCAATCACGGCGGGATTAGCCGGGGAGGAGCAGACGCCGAAGGGCAGAATATTCATCATCGGAATATGATCCATGATGTTGGCAATCGGCATCACCGTCACCAGCCGGTTGACGGGCAGTACCGTCAGCGAACTCGGCGCTGCCCCGAAACTGCATTTCAATAGCGCCCCGCCGCAAACAATTTGGCCCATGGAAAGGCCTCCGTTTCATTAAATATAGCCGAAAGTAGAAGGCCAATTTAAAACTTTTGACATTTGGCTTTCGACTTGTTTTTATTGGATCTCCAAAAATAATACAATCCCGTTTTGGGAGTAATAAAACCGGTAAACAAAGCGGTTGCGCAGGTAAATCATGACCCGGAGGTAACCGCCGGCGACAGCTTTGTCCACAAAGGGTTTTCCCCATATTTGTTTAATTTGGGCGGTTTTTTTGGTTAAATCAATCATTCCGGCTTGCTGGAAGCCCCAAAGCCGGATGGCGTCCACATGTTTCTTTTGGGCCGAGAGAGGTGACGGCGCAAAGATAAAGGTAACGGCATAGTCGTCATAAGTCATGAATTCGGAGACGCCGGGGTTATAATCCAATGTTTCCGCCAGCGTATTCCGGCCGAAAGGTTCATTTCTCCGGGTATCCGGCACTTGATCTTCATCCGGCGGCTGATCCGGATCGCTGCTTGTTTCTTGGGGGATTGGACCCAGGATTTCTTGGAGCCGTTTGGCGGACATCCCTAGAAAACCTTCGTAATACGGGGCGTCATCCGCAAAATAGCCCTTGAACACCGTCCCTTCCTTGGGATCCAGAAGGGTTCCCAGGCCTTCCCGCTTGCCGTTGACGAATTGGCCTTCATAAATCAGGTTGCCTTGGGCGTCGAGAAGTTTTCCGGCGCCATAATAAAGGCCGTTTTGGAAGTTGCCGGAGAATATCTGCGCGCCATTGGAGGCAAACAGGCTGCCTACACCGGAGTACCGGTTGTTCTGGAACTCTCCCTGATACTTCACCGTGCCGTTGGGGTAAAACTCCTTGCCGGGGCCGGTACGCATCCCGCCGTCAAAATTCCCTTGAAACAGCAACTTACCGCTGGAAAATTGCTTGCCGTCGCCCTGAAAGGCCCCGGCGGCGAACTCCCCCTCGTAAATCAAGGAACCGTCCTTATTCAGCAGTTTGGCCTTCCCGGTGAAATCCAAGGCCCGGCTGGAACCTTGGCGCAGGGTGGGCGTTTTGGCCGGGTCTGGGGGCAACAGTTTGATAATTACGGGTATGGCGGCGATTATAAACAGCGCGGCCATGAATAGCAGCTTTTTGGAGAAGTAGTAGTTGCCTACCGGGATATAATCTTTCAGGGAAGTGTCTTTCCGGGAAAGAGCCTGCTTTAAATACTCCTGGAATTTTTTCAAAGCCAGCGCCGGAAACTGCATCATTTTCTTTTTTTGTTCCGCCGCCGCCTTGGCGGCCGCCTGGGCCGGGTTTGGGATGAGGTTGCCGGACAAGCCTATCGCTCCTTCGATATCAGTTATCAGATCCACTCTTTTAGATTCTGACTCCTGGCTTCTGAATTCAATCGCCCTGAATAGATACAAAAAATAAATATTGAATATTGTTGTAATCGACTTTTTCAATCGGTATAATCTTAATATCGGTAAAACTTTGTCAAAGATATATGTCAATTGAGGTACCGGAATGAAAAAAGCCGCGATTCGTTTTCTGATTCTGTTTTGCTTAGGTTTAAGCGGGTATTATACGTATCAAAATTCGGCTACATACCTCCATCCGGAAAATCCGGCGGCGCCCCAAACCGAATTCCGGTATATTTTTTGCGCCGTAATTGACAAATACGATAATCTCTATTGCATCGACCGGAGTAAGCAGCGGATCACCAAAAGCCGCCACGGGCAGCTTGAATATGTCATCAATCCGGGCAAACGCCGGCCGGGCTCATCCGTTATCTTTTCGGATCTGGCAGTTAGTGATGATGGTTATCTGTTTGTTGAAAAGACCACTTTAATCAAGGGGAGTGTCACTGGCGAGGAAATCGTCATGTATCCTCCCCAAAGCCCGGTCAAGGGTACTATCCTATGTTCCCGGGAATATCATGAAGATGACAAGCCTCAATCCGACCTGGGACGCTGGCAGTCGTTACGTTATGCGGACGGCTATCTATATTTTTTTATCGTTGATGATTCCGACCGGGTGATATTCCGGAGGCTTTCAGTAAGGGATCATACATTCAGCGACCGTCAGATTACCATTCCCGTGGGTTTGTACCCGTATTCTCTAACCGGTGTCTATTCCGGACCGGTGTATTTTTCCACCCGGAGAGGAGAAATATTTACGGTGGAGGGTTCCGGGCCTCCGGTAAAGATTTATCCGCTAAATCAACCGGAGATCCATTCGCCGGGTAAACCCAATCCATTGAATCGTTCCCATAATCCACAACCACCCAATGAACCGCGAACCAACCCGGTATATTTGGGTCTGGATTCTGAAAACCGGCTCTATTTCGCGGATGTGAGCGAACGCCAGATCTGTCGCCTGAATCCCAAAGAATCGTTTCTCTGGGAGACCGTACTCTCGGAACCGGACTGGCAAGGGCAAGCAGGTACCCGGGAACCCCTGATTATCAAATTGATGAGTGTTGACTTAAACGGAAATATAACCGCCATTGTCTGCGATCAGATCGTCATTGTCAAGCCGGATACCGGCACAAGAGTTTTGAATGTTAAAGAAGCCGAATATACCGTCCGGATGCGGATACATAGATGTCTGGTTTGGCTGTGGCCGGTACTTTTTAGCGGCTCACTGGTTGCAATATGGATATTTCTATATCGTTCCTTGATCCGAAAACGGATTTTCGCCAAACAGATGGCGATTGTCACCGTGGTCATGCTTTTATCCATGCTGATAACTTCCGGGATTATTTTATGGCATTTTTATTATAATTCCGATAACCAAAAAACAACAACCTTTATTGCGCAGATCCGTGAAAAATTAGATTCCGGCATTGATCTGTTGGAAAAGGATTATTTGGATTCCTTCGAACAAATAACCAAACCCGGCGATTTTCAGACCGAACCGTATTGTAACCTCAAACAATTCCTAAAGTTAATTCAGGGCAAATCCAACCCCGGAAATTACAGTATTATTTATAAAGTGGAAAAATCCGCCGGAAATAATATTTTTTATATGCTGGTAACCGATTATAATTATCGCAATCCATATTATCCTTATTATCCGCCGGACAGCCAGGATCGGGAAAAATACGACCGCGCGGTGAATGAAGATCAGGAGGAGTATTTTCCCGAACAAAAAGATGCCGAAGGTGACTATCTGTTTTTCATCAAACCGATTCATGATAAGCAAGGAAAAGTCAGCGGGTTGTATGAAATGGGAATCGATAAAAGTCAATTGATTGATGAGGAATACTATATTTTCCGTTATGTCATTATGATAAACCTGCTCATTTTCCTGAGCGGCGGATTGGTGATATGGATTTCCAACCGGCAGTTGCTTGTTCCGTTACAAAAACTGACCCAAGGGGTGGAAGCGATTGCGGCGGGAAATCTGGATCTGGCGGTGGCGGTCCATTCCGGGGATGAAATTGAAAAGCTCGGCACCGGGTTCAATACCATGGCGTCCAATTTAAAAGACCGGGTGCAGAAAATTGAAGCCATGCGGAATTCCTACGCCCGTTTTGTGCCGAAACAGTTCGGCGAATTTTTGCATGTTCCGGATATGACCGATATTCAACTGGGAGCCCAGGCCGCTTGTGAAATGGGGGTTATGTTTTCCAGCATCCGTTCTTTCTATGAACAATTAAAGAAACAGCATCTGACACCCCAGGAAAGTTTCCGGTTCATCAACGATTTCCTTAAAAGAATCGGCCCGGTGATCCCGGCCCATGACGGTTTCATCAGCGACTATCTGGGCGCGGGGATCATCGCCTTATTCCCGCGTCAGAATGACGCCGCACTCAAGGCGGCCCTGGAAATGCGGCGGCAACTGGAACAATACAATCAGTTTCGCCTCCAATCCAACCAGCCGGCCGTGGATATCGGGATTGCGATTCACCGCTGCCCAATGATCCTGGGTATTGCCGGAGAGGAAAACCGTTTGGAAGGCACGGTAATCTCGGAAGGAGTCGCCCTTGCCCAAACACTGGAACAGGCCACCGCCAAATTTGGGGCCGCGATTTTAATTACCGAAAGCATCCTTCAATCCATATCCAACCGGCAGGATTATCAGTACCGGTATATGGGACTCATCAGTTGGGCCGGCGGCAACGAACCAACCCCTGTCTATGATTTATATCAAGGGGATATTGAGTCCATCCGGCGCATCAAACACGACACCCGGGAAGAATTTGAAGCCGGCGTGAAACTCTACCAACAGCAACAATTCCAAGAAGCTAAAATCCGGTTTATCAATGTAATTAAAAGAAATAATCAAGACGAAGCCGCCAAAATCTATTTCTTCCTATGTGATGAATTTACCCATAATAAAATCCCCCCCAACTGGAATGGTTCGGTGGAATAAGTTCCAGAATTCATAGGCGATAGAAGTGCATTATTCAAAGCGATAAGCTGAAATCCCCTTTTTTCCCCGAGAGTCGTCTGTGCGAGCAACATTTTTTGATCGTTTAATAAAATATCCATTCCATTCGTATTAACCTTTTCCCAATTTATTATAATCATTTTCCTGAAAGTTACTTCAAAATGTCCCTTGAGTGTTATATTATTAAAAAAAATGTCGAGTGTTTGGTAAATGGTCGTTTATCGTGGAAAGATATAAAAATACAAAATGTATAAAAAATCATTATTTTTTTACCCGAACATCTTGAAAAAATACATAAATGTTTTATAATGAAAATATATACGAACAAGTGTTTTGTTAAAAACTTTGGAATGCAACAACAGTCAAGAAATATTGTAAACTTTTGCAAACCGATATTGAGACAAATTTTTTGAGGAGGACTAAATTAATTTGGATAATTTATCGTTGGCCATTATTCTTGTCTTGGGATTGTTTGTTATCGCCACATTATATTTCCTGACCACCGCCATCATTGAACTGGTTCGAAAAGAACGGAAATTTGTGGGCAACGGATTTAAAGGATTAATTGGTTTTTTGGTTTCGCTGATTCTGGTGGGAGGTATTTGCTATTGTGTTTATCTAATACCGAAGGCCTTTTTTTGGGGCGCGTCCTGGTCCTATATTGAAGAAATGGGTCCTACGAGTCTGATTATGGCGGTTTTTTCCTTTGCCATCGCAGTACCGATATTCTATATCTATTATTTATTTTCAACCTATTTTGTCAATCCCCGGGAAAAAAACTGGTTTTTATTGATCGTGTTGAGCGCGGTGAGTGGATTTGGGAATTCAATGCTGATTGTGGTGATTAATGAGACGCTCAACCGTAATTTGTTTTTTAATAATCGATGGGTCGGTTTTGATAGTGGCTTATATCTGTATTTTATTTTAGGCATTTTATTGTTTACGGTATGCGCATATTTGGTCCGGAAGCGCCTGGTCCTGCTGACCAATAATTTGGTGTATGAGAAGCGAATGACGATTATCACCAAAATATTGCAAGCCCCTTACGATAAACTGGAATCGTTGGAAGAAGGCAAGGTGGAAGCGGCTTTAAATAACGATACCGAAGTGATCAGCGGTGTGGTAAATATGTTCGTAAATTGCCTGACCGGAATCATCACCATCGTTTCCTGCCTGACTTATCTGGGAACCATTAATATATACGGGCTGCTTGCCTCACTGGGAATTATCGGTGTAGCGATCTGGATGTTCTTGGTAACCAGTCGTAAGGCCGAGATATCATGGGAAAAAAGCCGTGATATTCAGAATATCTTTTTTAAATTTATTCATCATTTGACTCATGGTTTTAAAGAGCTATATATCAATTCGCGAAAACGATCCGAATTTTCGGATGATATGGGGCAAAGTTGCGCGCAGTACCGGGACACACGGATGGAAGGCGAGTATAAATATGTAGGTGTATTTATCATCGGGGAAATATTGTTCATTGCGGTAATTGGAGTTGTGGTATTTACGTTCAGCATCTTGTTCCCCAATATTCAGGGCAACACTTTACGGACTTATGTTTTAGTTTACTTATATATGGGTGGAATTGTAAATTCGGAGATCTATCTTATTCCTCAGTTCGTCCGGGTTTCCATCAGTTGGCGCCGGATTAACGGATTAATCAAGGAAATTTCGCTCCTGGAGACCGTACCATCGCCGGTTAAACAACCGGATGCCTCCCAAAGACCCGTCTTGGAGATGAAGAATGTTACCTATCAATATAAGAATGAAAGTGGCGAGCAATTTAGCATAGGACCCATCGATTGGGTATTTAAAGCCGGTGAGATTTACTTCGTAACGGGCGGCAATGGAAGTGGTAAATCAACGTTAGCCAAGTTGATCACCGGAATTTACCGGCCGGATAGTGGTGAAATTTTGGTGAATGGAGAAAAAATCGACTCATCAACATTAGGTTCTTATTTTTCAACCGTTTTCAGTGATTTTTATTTATTTGAAAAATTATATGGAATTAATTATCAAGCCAAACAGGATGAGATTGCGAAATATTTAAAGACCTTGCGGATTGATGATAAATTGCAGATTACCAACGGCAGTTTCAGCACGGTAAAACTTTCGGCCGGTCAACGCAAAAGGGTGGCTCTATTAATTAGTTACCTGGAAGATCATCAAGTCTTTTTATTCGATGAATGGGCGGCCGATCAGGATCCGGAGTTTAGAAAGTTCTTTTATCAGACCTTACTGCCGGAATTAAAAGAGCGTGGAAAAATGGTAATTGCGATTACACACGATGATCGTTATTACAATGCGGCCGACCGGGTGATAAAGATGGAAATGGGCCAAATCGTTGCCACTCCATCAAATCAATCGATGATGGGTAGTCATGAAGTAGCAAGCAGCACCGAAGGTTAAATTTAATCAAGGGATGTGAACCGATCGAATGAAAAAAAGAATCATTTTGGCAGTATTTTTAATCATATCATTCATTCCAGGAGTAAGTTTCGGCGGAAACAAAGTCATTCACGAAGGCGTGGGTCAACAAGGGAAACCCGGAGTTACTGTAATTGATCAAGGTAATTATTTTAAAATCACTTTGGATTATACCAGCGGTTTAACCCACCGGCAAATGGGAGAAGCCTTCGGAACCGCGATTCTCAAGGTGGTTCCAAATTATGAGAAACTGATTGATTCATATCTTTCCAGAATTATTACCAATTACGAATATCCGGAAATGATTTACCGGGTGGCCGAACTGAAAATTAATTTGGAACAAAATTATAAGGATGAGATTGAAGGAATCGCCTCTAAATTCTCCAAGATAACCCGAAGTATTCG
>JAEZJQ010000108.1 GCA_023436305.1 Bacillota bacterium | reverse complement strand
CGGCCATCGGAAAGCAGTAGAATCAGGCTTTGATCACCAGCCGGCATTAATCCGGCTTCACCGGCATTTTTCTTTTCCGGTAAATCGGATTTTAAAACTTGCTCATACGGAGGTTACGGATCTCACGAATGTTTGGCAATCCAATTTTTCTCATATTCATGCCGGTTTGGATCAATTATACCCCAATAACCGGCCCGGGCCGGATCAAACCAACCTGCCGGATGTTTATCGAACCGGATTGGAACATTCCAATTTGACAAAACAAACTGGTGGTGCGGGATTGGATAAAACCGCCGGAGAGATTATTGCCGGGTTATCGAAAAATCATGGGGAAAGTCCACGGGAGTTGACTTTACGAAAAGTTACCGCTGGGGAAAAAATAAATCAATCCCGCAAGCAAACCACCCGTTTCATCGAATTACCACTAAACGGGAACGAAGCGGCCCGGCGTTTCTCGGAAAATTTAACGATGAAATACCGGCATACGTCTGGTGGTAATTATCCGGATAAGGAGATGCAAATACCGGCCATGTCCAGAGTGCACCGGCCAGCTTCAAATCCGATGACCGGGCCCCCCTTAATGGAACCGGGCACGCTGTTGCCCGGAAGTAATTTAGGTTTCACATTTTCCGGATTGTCACCGGCAATCGTTGGAACTTCGGAAGGCAGTTTCACCCAAACTCCACGGTTGTTTTTCCGTAAGTCCGCAGTACCGGGCAGTAACGCTGAATCTTCATATGAAGAGGTTCCGGCTAACCCACGGGTTGAAATCACTCAAACACCGGAACACTCAGACGTTCTTACCGTAAAAACGTTGAATCGTGAAATCGATTCCATCGCCGACAAAGTATATCGAATCATCGAAAAAAAGATTTCAATTGAAAAAGACAGAAGGGGGTTGACTTAAATGCCAGATGATGCGGTTATAACTGTTTTGGGACAATCCGGCAATACCCCCATCAAGGTTCAGTTCAACCCGGCGGAGTATGGCTATACCCGTCAGGCTAGGTATTCCAATCCTCAATCCGGCAAGCCGGCTTTTGCTTCCTTCGAATATCAGCCTTTCAATGTTTCTTTGTTTTATGATACATACGAGGAAGGCAAAGATGTTCGCGAAGTATACACAAACCAGATCGCCGCTCTGGTCGAACCCTCCGAATCGGGCCAAGAAGTGATGCATCAACCGGAGTGCATCTTCAGTTGGGGCGGTTTTAATTTTAAAGGGTTCATCGAGCGGGTCGAACAAAAGTTTACCATGTTTTTACAAGATGGTACTCCGGTGCGGGCCACGGTAAATATTACGATTGTTCCAACTCCGATGCCCCAACAGATTGAAAAAGATCTTGGCCGAAAGGCTTGCCGGAAGATATGGGTCGTTAAAAGCGGCGACCGTTTGGATCTAATCTCCAATCAGGTTTATAAAGATCCGGCCTTGTGGCGCAAGATCGCGAACGCCAATAACATAAGCAATCCTTTATCGTTTCCGACTATCGATGATGTTGGAACCACATTGATTATTCCAGATTTGAACCCTTAACCAATCAACGATGGATTCGGGTTTTAAAAACCGTACGGTATCGCTTCAAAGAGGGGTAGATGAATGGGAAATGGAACGGTGAATGTCCCCAATTTTCGGATATTCGTAAACGGAAATCGATTGGCCGATGATTTATATATTGATGTCAGGGGCGTAACGGTTGAAGACGAGATTAATCTGCCAACAATGTTTGCCATCAAGATGAGTATCGTAAATTCACGAAGCCGTGATTGGCACAGTATCGATATGAAAGATTTTAAGCCGGGTGATGAAATCAAAGTCATGATGGGGATGGATAAACCGCAGGACATGGTTACCGGTGAACTCACTTCAATGGATGTAACATTTGGCGGTGATTGCGTCATGGAACTTCGCGGTTACGACCGCCTGCATCGAATGAGGTTCGGCAAGAAAAGGCGATCTTTTAAAGATATGAAGGACAGTGATATTGCGGCGGCGATAGGAAAGGAGGCCGGCTTGACTCCTCAGACGGAGGACACGGGAACCGTCCATTCCTATATATTTCAAAATGAACAGAGCAATTTCGAGTTTTTACTGGAACGCGCCCGGCGGATTGGTTATGAGATGCTGGTGGCCGATAAGCAGTTTATGTTTCGCAAGTCACAGGAAAATAAAGCTGCGGTTTTGACCATGAAATATGCCCTTGATTTTGACAGCTTTTCGGTTCAATTAAATACTCTTACCGAAGGGAATGAAGTGGAAGTCCGGGGTTGGAATGTAAAAGATAAAAAGGAAATCACCGCCAAGGCGGCTGATGGAAGTGAAACCACCATAATGGGCGGCAAGGAGTCAGGCTATAAAATCACTCAATCCGGTTTTGGGGATGCAAAGATTGCGGTCACCGGCGAGCTGGTGGCGGATCAAGCCGAAGCCGGCAATATTGCCAAAGCAAAGTACAACAGCCTCTTAAAGAATTTTATCAAGGGTGAGGGTTCATGCAGTGGCAACCCGCTTATTCGGGCCGGAGCCGCCATCGAACTTACAGGCCTTGGCGAACGGTTCAGCGGGGTGTATTATGTGGTTTCAACCGTACATTCCATCAATGAGGATGGATATAAGACAATATTTAAAGTGAAACGGACTGGAATATGAGCATCACCGAAATTCTAACGGAACAAACCAAAAATTCTCAAAAATTCTACGGTATCATGGTGGGTATCGTAACCAACAACCAAGATCCTGAAGGCTTGGGTCGGGTGAAAGTCAAAATCCCCCGTCTCAGTGGCGATGATGAGTCGAACTGGGCCAGGATCGCAACCTTCATGGCCGGTAAGGATAGGGGCGCCTTCTTTTTACCCGAGGTTGATGATGAAGTATTGGTGGCCTTTGAATGCGGCGATATCAATATGCCTTATGTCATTGGCGCACTATGGAATGGGGTGGACAAACCATTTGAGACCAATAGCGACGGAAAAAACGACAAACGGGTCATCAAATCCCGGAGCGGCCACCTGATCCGGCTCGATGACAAGGATGGCGCCGAAAAGATTGAGATCATTGATAAAACCGGTAAAAATCTGATCACTTTCGATACCCGGAATAATAAAATTGCCATCGCTTCAGACAAAGATATCGAACTTTCCGCTCCAAAAGGAAAAGTAACGATTAACGCCCAGGATGTGGAGATTAAATCATCCGCCGCCACCAAAGTCGAAGCCGGCGCCGGAATGGACCTCAAAGCTTCGGCTAATATGACGATTAAGGGAGCGACAGTGGAGATCAATTAAATATTACGAAAAAAAGCTAAATTTTTTTACGAAACCCGATATATACGACCGAAGGGAGCGAGCCAAATGGGCCAACCAGCTGCGAAGCAAGGCGATAAAATTATAGCAACCGATACGCATATTGTAATGGTTCCGTCCCCACCGGGGTCACCGGTGCCGACGCCGTTACCCCATGTGTTTAACGGGATCATCGATGGTAATTTAAGTTCCGATGTGAAAATTATGGGGATGCCGGCGGCCACGGCTGATTCCACGGCTTCCAATTTACCATCCCATATTCCTCAGGCCCCGGGGGTGTCATTTCAAAAACCACCCGCTAATAAAGGAACCATCAAGATGGGGAGCATGACTGTGAAAATTAACGGGAAAATGGCCGCCAGGAATGGCGATATGGCCATGACCTGTAATGATCCATCAGATATGCCGGTGGGGCAGGTAATTGCGGTTGGGACGGTAATGATCGGGGGATGAAACATGGATGCGGATTTTCTGGGAAAAGGCTGGAAATTTCCGGTTGCTGCTGAAAACGGCGTGATTGCATCAGCTGAGGCGGAAGAATCAATCCGGGAGTGCATCTTGATCATTCTGGGCACTGCCAAGGGAGAACGGGTGATGCGGCCGGATTTCGGTTGCGGGATTAATGAAATGGTTTTCGCACCGAATAACACTTCAACCGCCACCCTGATTAAACATTATGTTGAAGAGGCCCTGATGGAATGGGAACCCAGGATTGATGTGCTCAATGTAGCGGTAAATCCGGACTCAATTGAACCGAATCGATTGAACATTCATATTGAATACCGGGTCATTACCGCCAATACCAAGAATAATCTGGTATATCCGTTTTATCTCGAGAAAGCGGGGAAATAATGGCGATTTCACCTCCGAAGATCGATGAACGCAATCAGGAAAAATTAGTGGCTGAATTAAATTTGCTGCTTCAATATTACATACGGGAGTGGCGTAATAATCATGCCCTCCAATATGACAAACAAGCTCAAGCTTTGGTCAATATCTTCGCCCGGATGATGGAAGTAATCATCCAGCGGTTAAATCGGGTTCCGGAAAAAAACTTTCTAAGTTTCCTGGATATTATTGGAGTGTATCTATCTCCACCAAAGGTGGCCCGGGCTCCATTGACTTTTACAATGGCAGCCGGGGCTAAACAATTTGCCTTTATTAAGGCCGGAACCCAGGTTGCCACGGATCAGGATGAAACAGTCATTTTTGAAACGGAAAAAGAGGTAACGGTCATTTTACCGAAGTTAGTGAAAGCCATCAGCCTTGATCCCCAAAATGACCGGTGGCGCGACCACAGCCCGCTATTTTTCAACAGCCCGTCCCGGACCGGAGAGGAAATATTCCGGGGGCAGGAACTGACCCCGCACCGGCTGTACCTTGGCCATAAAAGGTTTTTCGGGTTTAGGGAACCGGTTACCGCCGTGCTGAAGATAGACCTCGTCACGGAATCCAAATTTAATTCGGAACAGCAATGGGAAGTCAAATGGTATTGTGATCAAGACGGCAAACGGATACCGCTTGAACCGTTCGGTGTTAACCAACAAAACGAATCGGACCGGAATGTAGCGAATCTATTAAAAAGCGGCACGCTTTATTTTCCGTATTTATGGAATATTTCAGAAACCACCTTGCAAGGGATTGAGACGCAAAATCATCACCTGGAGAACTGGAAGAATCACTGGCTGGTGGCCGAACTTCAGACGCCGGTTACCGGGTTGGCCGCCACTCAATTGCCGGAGATCAAAAATGTAGCCGTGGGGATTGAGTTGAATACACCGGCCATCGAAGCCGCCGGAACCATTTCCAGTCATGGACTCAAGGTTTATGGCGTTAAAACCAAATTTAACAGTACAAAGGAAAGCAGTTCCGCGCTGAAAGCCAATGACCGGATCATTGCTCAAAATCAAATCCGGATGGTTACCGCGAATCCTGAATCGGATACGGAACTGACGATAAATGAGGCTTTTGACCCGGATCTGCCGGAGGGGACTTCGTTTGCCTACACACCTTGCGCTACCGGAACCATGGGTTACCAGGGGAAGGACCCGGATGGAAAAGATTTCTATCTTTATACGGTTTCAACCGAAGTAACTCTCGGACTCGCACCGGATACTTTCGGGCAAGAAATTAAAGAAAATCAGTTTATTATTACCGGGGGAGAAACACGGGTAATCACCAAGGCTAATCCGGATAATAAAACATTTTATTTGGATTCGCCATTTCAATGGAACATACCGGCCGGAACCAGATTTTATTATGTGCCGGGTCCGCCTCAGTTCCCGGTTGACGCCGCTTTTTATAATAACAACCCGCTGGATATCAGTAAGGATTTCCGGCCTTTCGGCGAACGTCCCAAGAAACTTAACGATACTTTTTATATCGGTTCCAAAGAAGGCTTCTCCAAAAAAGGCGCCACGGTGATATTGAATATCCAACTATCGGATGGGGTTGAAGTCAATAAAGATGGTGTGACTTTAAGTTGGGAGTTTTGGAACGGCAGGGTTTGGAGCCGCTTTGATAACGACGCCGATTATGCTTTCACCGATAAAACCGGAGCATTCACGGTTACGGATAACACGATAGTTTCTTTTAAAATGCCGGATAACCAATCCACAACCGTTAACGGAGTGGAGAACTATTGGCTTCGGATACGGATTATTGACGGTGGTTACGGTTCTCCAGCCCAATATTTTGAACAAACCGCCAATGATAACGAGCCGCATTATTTGGTGGAAGTCCGGAAAACCAGCCAGGGTCTTCAAAAATATAAAATTATTGATGGGACGCCCGTGTTGCTTGGGTCTACTGATCGGACGGAATGGATAGCAATTCAGGAGAATTTTCAACCGCCTTCAATTTATAGTATTACATTATCCTATATGATGCCGCCGGAAATGGCGGCCTCCGAAAACATAATCACCTACAATAATTTCGAATACCAAGACTGTTCCGCCACCGGCAAAAACACTACGGTTGTTTTCCGGCCGTTCATCCCGGTCAGCGATGAACAGGCCGCCGTTTATTTGGCGTTCGATCAGGATATCCGCAGTCTTCCGGTTAATCTATTCTTCCCCTTGCTGGAAAACAGCACCGGGAATATCAATAATCAGGCTTTGGAATCCGCAGATCCTCCGGTCATTGCCTGGGAATACTGGAACGGGAAGAAATGGATTACCTTAAGCGCGGAGGATGGCACCGAGAATCTCACCAAACGGGAGATGGTTGAGTTCCTGATACCCGATAATATGGCCAAACAATATTTGTTTGAATCCGAATTATTCTGGCTCCGGGCCCGATTGGCCAAAGGTGCGTATAAATTTTTGCCCAAGCCATGGACCATTTGCACCAATACTGTTTGGGGACGCCATCTCACTACCGTCCATAATGAAATCTTGGGTTCCAGCAATGGGAAACCGAATCAAACATTCAAGTTGAACGGTTCTCCGGTTCTGCCCGGGCAGCAAATCTTTGTCCGTGAGCCTGCGCTGACCGAGGCGGAACAGGCCAAGATTTTGGAGGATGAGGGGAAAGACGCCATTGTAGAAGAAAAGGACCAAGCCGGCAATACATTGGAGATCTGGGTACGTTGGCATGAGGTTGACAGTTTTCATTTTTCAGAGTCCAACCACCGGCATTACCAAATTGACCGCAATACCGGCCAAATTACTTTTGGCGATGCCGGGCGGGGAATGATCCCGCCCGTTGATAAAAACAATATTCAAGGCAAGTTTTATCAATACGGCGGGGGTTCGGAAGGCAATGTCAAAGCCGGGGTCATTACCAAATTACGGACCACTTTTCCATACATCGATTCGGTTACTAATCTGGAAGACGCCGACGGAGGGTTCGACCAGGAAAATCTGGAACGGGCTTTGGTACGTGGCCCGCAAACACTTAAACATAAAAAACGGGCGGTTACCTATGAGGATTTTGAGTGGCTGGTCAAGGAAGCATCAACCAAGGTTACCAAAGCCAAATGTCTGCCTGCCACCGACACCGATTTACAATACCATCCCGGGTGGGTTACCGTGATTATTGTGCCGGAGTCCGATGACCCAAAGCCATATCCCAGCCGGGAATTAATCCGGACGGTGGAGGAATATCTGTTTGATAAAACTTCAACTTACCTGATCCAGTATCCTTCCCAAATCAATTTGACCGGTCCGGGGTATATGGGGATTGGCGTTGAGGTGGCGGTGAAATATAATTCAATCGGCACTGCTAAAATTATTGAGGGAAAGATTCGGGATATGTTGCATAAATATTTTCACCCTTTGCATGGCGGAACGGATGGCGATGGGTGGGATTTTGGCCGGAATGTATATATATCGGAAATATACGCCGCCATCGAAAATGTTGAAGGTGTTGATCATATCGTTGATCTGGCGTTGAAAGCGCCGGTTCAATTATATACTTTGACTACGGCCGTGAAAACCGAAAGTATTACCGGTACCAGTATTTATCCCCGGTTAAGCAGCGTAAAAAGCGAGGATGCCAAAATTATGATGACCCTTGCCGAAGCCGTGACGTTAAATCCGGAGCTTCCAGTGGTAAAAATGGTGGTGAGCGGATTCAAGGAAGGGGATCGGATTCATCTCCATCATTCTAACGATAGTATCTCCATGGCCATTAAATCGGTAGTTCATGAGAGCGGGGGAGATGTGCTGGAGTTTGAACCGATTTCCAGCGGGACGGTATTCCCCGTGGGGAGTTTGGTGGAAACCAGCGACCACCGGATTCAATCCTATATTTTAAATCAGGTTCCGGAAAATGGACAGTTTCGTTATCTAAAGATCGCCACCTTTGAGGAGAAAGACGGGATCACCATCCACCGTGGTAAGGATGATTCGGATCCGGCCAATATAAAATCAGGGACGGTTCAAAGGCTGAATGACCGGTTGGAGACGATCTATATCGATAGTCATTATTTGATTTATAGCGGCAATCATGTGATTCATTCGGAAACCAATACCGGGGATGAAGCGTCAAGCAACAATTTGCTCTTTCCGTATATGATCAACTTAAATACGAAAGAAATCCATGATTTGAATCATTCGACCGGAGTTTGCAACGTTCAAAAGAAGTACCGTCGCTTTTTGGAGACCTTTGATGAACAACTGCTGAAAGATTTACAGATTGACTATTGCGCGTATTGTTTTGGAAGATCCTTATCGAATCGGTAACATTCCAACCTGAATTATTGGGATATATCAGGCTACCAAGCCCAACGGATATGTCATTTTAAACCACAGCGAGGTAAACAATGGCTTTACCAATACCAAATCTGGATGATCGCAGTTTTAACGATTTGTTACAGGAAGCCAAATCGTTGATCCCAATTTATAACAAGGAGTGGACCAATCATAACCCTTCCGATCCGGGAATCACTTTACTGGAGTTGTTTTCATGGCTCAGTGAGATGATCATTTACCGGCTCAATCAAGTTCCGGAGGCAAATTACCGAGCGTTTCTTAAATTACTCGGAATTGATTATGTATTTCGCTGGGATGGAATTCCCGGGATTGACAGCACCCGTTTGGGTGACTTTTTAAGTCAAAATTACGGGATTGTCTGGCTACCCCCTGTTAAAGCCGAAAAAAGTGCGGATGAACAAACCATATTGATTTCCGATGTCAAAAATACCATTTCACTCCGCCTGAATAATGAAGGGAACAAAGTAACCATCGGTTTTAACACCGGAAAAAATGATGAACTGGAGGCAGAATCCGAATGCTTGTTTATCTGGAATAACATTCCAGGCGCTGATGAAAGTAAATTATTAGGATTTACCCATGAAATATTTGATATGGCCTTAACCGCCCAAATCAGTAAAAACGCCGATGATTCCGGCATATTCGTCATTGATGGCGGGAAGACAATTTCTTTAACACTCAATCAGAGCCGGGATCATGTCAGCATTGTTTCATATAGCGGCAATAAATTACAATTAAAGGTATTTAAGGAGAGAGACCAGTTAAAAGTCACCCGGCTGAAAATTTTTCAACCTATTGCGAAAGATATTCAACGGGGATTGACATTGCTTAATCAGCGTTACCGGGCAATTACCGCTGACGATTTTGAAGCGTTGACCTTGGAATATCTGCGGCAACTGCAACCGGATTTAACCGGACGGGTTATCGGGATGATGAACCGCGATCTGGAATATTCAAAGTCGAATCCCGATATGGATAAACCGGGACATATTACGTTGATGCTGCTCGTTTCCGGAGAAAAACCGGTATGCTGCTGGGAGGATATTCCTGGCCCGGACAGTATCCAATTGATCGACTTTTTAACGCGAGTTTATGATATCAATTGGCTGGCCACCGCCGAAATTACGAAAAGCCCGGATGAAAAGCAAATTATCATTACGAAAACGGATCACAGCGCAGCTGTTTTACTCAATAAAACCGATGATGATCGGGTGATCTTGAATTGTCCCGGTTTTTTAACCGATGAATTGCTGGTTAAGGAAGAAAAACTGAATGGAAAAATAAAAACATATCTCTATGCTTACGGAATGGGTGATGCCAAACCATCGGTTTTATTAAGACGGCAGGTCAAACAGTTCTTATCCCGGCGAAAACTGGTTACTACCCGGGTTCACGTGGTGGCGCCCAATTATTATCATCTTCGTTTAAAGGCCCAAATCGTCGTAAGTTCAAACACCAACGCCATCAATGTGTTACAGTTGGCGGAAACTACCGTAAGGAAGTATTTAAGCCCTCTGGAAGGTGGGGAATACGGTAACGGTTGGCCGGTGGGGCGGTATATTTACCGTTCGGAGATATATCAGCTTCTGGAAAGAGTTCCCGGAGTTGATCATGTGGCCGGCCTGACGCTGGATGGAAATGATTTTAATCAGGCCGCCGTTCAACCCCAGCAATTGATTGATCCCCAAAGTGATATTTCAATGATCGAGGTACCATCATGAGCGATAGCCCAAAACCCAGCAAATACTTACAATATCTTCCCACAATTTATCAGGGGGACCAAGTTGATTCGAAGGCCGGTTTTTTAGGCCAATTTCTGAAGGCATTCGAAAAAATACTCTCGGACCGTCCTGAGGATGCAACTCTTGAACTGGCGGATTTGAAAGAGATACCGGTGGGTATTGAGACCATTTTGGACCAGATTCAAAACTATTTTAACCCTTATCTCACCCCGCCGCAGTTTCTCTCCTGGCTGGCTGGCTGGGTAGCGGTAACTTTAAGGGAAGACAAGGATTGGTACGGTGATGATTTAAAAGACTTGACAGCGAAAACCGGCAGCCAATTGGCGCCGTTAAACATTGAACGGCAAACGAAAAACCGTAATTTAATCAATCAGATCGTCCAATTGTATCAAAAACGGGGGACCCGGGAGGGTTTAATTGCTTATTTAAAGGTTTATCTGGGCGAACAGGCTCTGATTACCATTAATGATTTTCCCGAACCGTTCTGTGTCGGAGTCTCATCAACAGTAGGAGAAAGTACGGTAGTCGGAGAGGGGCGTCCCTATTATTTCAGAATTAATATGGTCTTACCTTTGAATAATCGGAGTCTGCTCGAACAGAAACGGCAAGTGTTAACCGAAATCATCGATCAGGAAAAACCCGCGCACACTTATTACGGCCTTAATATCACCGTTCCGACCATGCGGATTGGATTCCAATCAAGAATTGGTTCGGACACCTTGCTGGGAGGATCCATTACGTCATAAAAGGCAATCTGATCGAGGAGTCTGTGCGCGTAACACGTTTTAATGACTCAAAACCATTATATATTGTATTAGAACATGTCACTTGAACCTAAGTATGCTTCGAAAATCGATTAGCTGCACAGACTCCTCGGCTGCATCCTTCGTCGATGCTTAATCGTAATTATGGATAACCGCCTGGAACAAAACATAAACGCAATTTCATTGAAATAAGGAGGCCCAAAATGGCAACTGAAATTAAAAAAATGCGTTACTTCGACGGTCTGTTTTTAAAAAAGGATGAGTTTATTCTCGACCAAGATTATCACACCGGAATGCGTTACCGTCACAACCGTTATCTTCATAGTTGCGGAATCGTTTATGGTTTGGAGGTCTTCGCCCTCGAAGCAAAGAAGGTTCGAGTTTCCCAAGGAATGGCCCTTAATAAAGTCCTCAACGGCGGGGAGGAATTCAGCCAGGAGATAATTCTCACCGCAGATTCCCCGGTGGATCTGCAGGGGTTTGCCCCCAATGATATTGTTTATCTTTATATTTCCCATTCCCAGGTAAAAGCGGATACCGATGAAGATAAAGGCGGCTCCGAAGAGATTCACTGGTGGGAGAGGGCAATTATTACCGCCTCCAAAACCGAGCCCGTGGATGAAAATACCATCAATATCATGTTGGCCAAAGTACTCATCAAAGCGGACGGTACCATCGACCAAAAAAGCATTATCACCGAAGAGGGCGGGAATTCCCTCCGGATTTACGCCGGATTCGCCGGCAAGGCGATTGAAACGGGTAAGCTGACCTTAACCATTGAAGGAGCAACAGCAAATTTAGCTTCGATTGAAGGCAAACAGCTTGGGAGTATTAACGGCATTCAAATCAATTCACCCACGACGAATTTTAGTGGTGATCTTACCGTGACCGGAAAGGTGGATGGCCGGGATATATCGGCGGATGGGACCAAATTGGACAGCCATGTGGCTAATAAGAACAATCCGCATGAAATCACTGCATCGCTGATTGGTGCTCTTCCATTATCAGGAGGAACATTGAGTGGTAACCTATCTGTTTCGGATAGTGATCTATTCGTTTCGAACGGTAATTTATATGTTGAAGAAACTGATAACTGGTACGGAATATATGTTAATAATCATGGCGCAAGTGATGTTCTTGGTATTGCGGCCATTGTATCACCGCCCGGTTCAGGTGGCAGCGCTATGAATGCGGCAGTTTCCGCTTATTCGGGTGTAAGCGGAGTTTATGGGGTTTACGCCGAGGCTCCGAATGGAACTCACGCGCTCTATGTAAATGGTACCGCTACATTTACGGGCGCCAAGACCGGTTATGTAGTCGATGTCTTTATAAACCGGAGTGGACAACGGTTACACACCGGTGATATTGTAAAATTAAAAGGCACTCCAATCTCCCGATTTCAAGGGGATAATAACAAAATTCCGGTCGCCGAGGTGACCTTGGCCGATCAAGAAAATGATGGCAAGATCATTGGGGTGGTCGATTGCGAAGCGCCTCCGAGGCTGAATTCACCGGATACACGGACGGAACCTGATGATCCGACTTTTATCGAAGAAGGCGGCGAGCTTTTTGTGGTTACCCTGGGAGCTTACGCTCACTGCAAAGTGGATGCCGCCGAAGCGCCCATTGAAGTGGGTGATTTGCTAACCTCATCCGCTAACCCGGGTTATGCCAAAAAAGCCACCGATCCCAAAATTGGTAGCATTATCGGTAAGGCGCTGGAACCATTGGAATCGGGAACCGGATATATTTCAATATTTGTAAATATTCAATAATGCGCGCAGCGCCGGGAGGGAGTATCAGAAACCATGGCTAATCCATATTATCAAGTTACGTTATCGGTACAACCGAAAAGCGGCGGCGCCGCGGAATTGGTTCCGCCGCAGGCATTGCAAGGACTGGATTACCGTTATGTGATGGTGGGGGATGGCGGCACGGAGGGAATTGTCCGGGTTGAGGCTTCCGAGGAACAATTAAAAAAGATTGAGGCCGACCCGCTTTGTAAAAAGTTAACCGCCAAACAACTGGAAAGTTTACTGAAGAGTTACCCGGCGCCGAAACTGAAGAAGGTGTACCGTCAGTGTTCTTTGATCAATGACCGGGAAGATAAGCCGGTTAATCCATATGAGATGGATAATAAAGGCAATCGAATCGTGGATACGGTTCAAGTTATCCGGGCGGGTTTTTATCTCATCGATGTCCCGGTGATTGATACTGAAAATTGATAAATAAACCACTTGCTTTACGTATTTTAAACGGAGGTTAAATCAAATGCGCGCACAATTGGAAAAAAGACTGACGGAACTGAAAGCCGAATTTGAGGCGGGACAAAAAATGATGGCGGAAATGGAAGCCAAACAGGCCACCTTACGGGATACTTTGCTCCGGATTAGCGGGGCGATTCAAGCCATCGAGGAGGAGTTGGCCAAGGCGGATACCGCCGAAACAAGTAAATCTTCCAATATATCGTAAACACCTGGATTTTATTGATGTTATGGGTGGGGTGATTTGAATGAGTATGGAGCATATGAGTCTGCCAAAAATTGTAGTCGAATCGAATCAGGCTTCCCGGGTAAACCCGAAAATAGCGCCTTCGGCGGCACATCCATTTCTGCAGATGCAACAAAATATCGGCAATCAAGGTATATTGCAACTGCTGCGGATAGGCCAATTCCAAACCAAATTAACCGTGGGCCAACCGAATGATACGTATGAACAAGAAGCGGATCAGCTGGCCGATCAGGTAATGCGTATGCCGGATCCGGTTGTTCAAAGCCAATCGCCGGAAGAGGAAGAAACATTACATACCAGTCCGCTGGCGGGAAAAATTACTCCACTGATTCAGCGACAATCCCCGAAAGAAGAGGAAGAACCGCTCCAAGCCAAAGCAGCTTCCGAAACGGCCTCAACCGTGGATTCAAATGTGGAAGGAAATATCAACAATCTGCGCGGAGGCGGCCAACCTTTGCCCGAACCGGTGCGTAACTGTTTTGAACCCCGTTTTGGATACGATTTTAGCCGAGTAAGGGTTCATACGGATTCCAAGGCGGCGGATACAGCCCAAGCGGTGAACGCCAAAGCATTTACGCTGGGACAAGATATAGTATTCAATACTGGACAATATTCACCGGAACACGAGGAAGGAAAAAAATTAATCGCCCATGAACTGACTCATGTGGTCCAGCAGACTGGGAAAAAAGATTAACGGGATTTAAAACACAGGTCTTATTGAATAAAAGTTTTGGAGAAATCAAATGGGAAAAAAATATGCTAAATCAGAGGCAAAATCAACCCCTGTTTCCAAGCCCCATGGTTCGTTATCAAGAGAGTCCCATTCCCCACATCATCTATTATTACAAATGCAGCGGGAACTTGGGAATCAAGCTATACTCGGCTTGCTCAGGGGAAATTCCATCCAACGGGACTCCACGAGTAAAAAAGCGGAGGTCGAAACCCCTCAAGTGCTCGCTAAAAAAATGCGTGAAGCGTTTCGGGGTCCAGGTACCGATGAGGATGAAGTATATCGGATTTTAAAGTTTCCACCGGCGGTGGTCCGGGAGATGATTAACGACTATAATGATAATTATAATGATCATACCGGGAAAGGTTTTGTTGAGGATATTTATGACGAATTTTCCGGTGATGAGTTGAAATATGCGTTGGATTTGATTGCAAAAGTGGATATAAAAGCCAATACGGTTTACAAAACCACAGCCATCCCAACGGCTACGGGTGATCCGAATAAAGTCTGGATCGGTTTAATCGTCCGCGGTAAATCCTCGAAAGAACATCATCCAGGGGTGATGGAGCAACATGCCGATATGGTTGTTCCGGATGCTACAGGCGCTCAAAAAACCGTTGGTTTCTTTGGCGAGGGCGGGGGCCCCGGTTCAAGCGGCAGCGGAACCGGTGAAGCCATTGGCATGGGGCTTAAAGGGGTATCGGCGGATATGGATTGGTTTTTAGTAAACCGTCCATATTATGTGGATCTGGAGTGGGCCAAGTTGGTTGATATGAAGTCCAGTTTGATTTTGGTCAAAGCCACTCCGAAGCAGGCCGAGACAATTACCCAATATTGGGAAGATTTAAAGAAAGATCCCGGCACATTTTATATTTTAGGCAAAAACTGTTCCACGGCCGCCGCCGCAGGCTTTGAAAAAGCCGCCATCACCAAGGAAATCAGCGGGCTCGATACACCTGATAATCTGTTTGAACAGTTGCGGCAGGAATATAAAGACGCTTATATGATCTCCGGCTATTACGGATATACCCGGGCGGGCCGGAAATTGAAAATTATCAATGGTTTCGTGATGGTGGACTCTGAAGGAACCGGTCCCTGGCAAGGCCCGTTTGTGACAGAAAGCCGTTTAAAGTAAATATGGCCAAAAAGGAGCATGATGATGGAATACCGATTTGAACCGAACCGGATCGTGGATGAATACTTCGTTGGAACCATCGAAAAAATCACTGATATTTCCAAACTGCCAAGATCAGCTTCAGTCCTTCAGGCGGATCGACGAATATCAATCAAGATTTTGATAAATCCTTTGACTGGAAAAACCATTGGCCCCATAAGCATTGATTACGATAAACTGTCATATCCTCCATTTCAAGCAGGAAAGACGTTTTTATTTGCGATTTCAAACAACGTTTGTATTGGAGTTTTGCCGGTTGCCGAACCGGATCAAGTAAGCTTAACCAATAACGAAATTAAAAGTGTGAAAGAATTTGTCGCTGAGGCATTACATAAACCTTTCCCCAGGTTTAGCGAGCCCAATCGGGTTATTCCCGGCGATCAGAAAGCCGCTCAAGAAATCGACAACCGATGGAATGTGAAGAATTAACCCGGGTGATTACCAAAAATGACCACAATAAGAAAAGATAAGGCTCTGTCTTAAGTAATAACGGCTATGAAACGCATTAACATTTTGAATATGGTAAATGCCATCGATTACCCAGTTTTTTTCTTACAAAATATAAGTAAGTTTGACCTTCCGGCAAAAAGCACAGAACGTAGGTTCTCCATCGTTACAAAGAATACTTCCGGGAACGATTTGCGAACTAATTTTTAACTGATGAGTCTAGTCGTTAATTTGGCCAAAACCTGCTACTTGGCTGGAAGTATTTTTAATTAGATCCCCGGTATCTAAAAATTCAAACTTGTTCATTACAGATACCGCATTTTGTAGCAACTCCGCCTCTCTTTCTCTTTTGTGATTGAGTTGGGCTGCCTTTCTCGGAAAAGTTTGTAGGTTTCATCTGTTTCAATGATTCCTTGTAATTTAGTAGCCGGAATTAGAGATAGAGCATGCAAGACCTTATGTCTCTTCAAGTAAGAGCGGTGTCCTTACTGATTTCTAGCAATTTAGCACATCCATGTTTGTATATTTCGAGTTTCTATTAAAAAGTTTGCAATTGGGATAAAAACAGCAAAGAATTTCTATACGTAATGTTTCGGTATATGATATACTTATAACAATAGAAAATATTCTCCATATAAGACCCTGAAATGTAATTCTTTTAATGTATAGTTGGCGGCGTTTTGATTTCTTTCCAATTTATACAGTAGTTATTTTAACCATATAAGGTGAAAAAAATTTTGTTAACTGGCTAGAGTGCACAACAAAGTCTATCAATGACCAAGTCTGGATTAACACCTATGTAGTCTAGAAAAGTATAAACATTCTTTCTAATTTCGGGCACTGTCTTATAAAAAACGTTATAAACAACTTTTTCCTTAAGCCATTTCCACAGCCCCTCAATAAGATTCAGGTCGGGACTGTACGGTGGTAAAAACATCAATATCAGTCGATCTCGGTTTTTTTCAAGAAACGGCACGAATAATTTTGCATGATGAATCCGAGCATTATCAAGCACAAGAACAATTTTTCCGCAAGGGTACCTTGATAATACATTTTGAAGAAATCTCAAGAATATTTTGGCATCGTAAGTTTCATGCTCTTCGCAGTATATTTTACCGGATTCATAGTCGAGAACACCAACCAGTTTAACACCGCGATGCTTTCCGTAAGTCTTGATTTCTCGCTGTTTACCGCGTTCAAACCATGTTTGGTGAATTGCTTGATAATCTCGGATCATTGATTCGTCGCAGAACAGGATGTACTGGATTTCACCGTCCAACAAGTTTTTTTACTTTTTCAAAGTTCTTAACAAATTGTGCTTGTTTTTCTTTATCTGCATTCGCAAGTACATAGGTCGGTCGGGTGTAAGAGAGGCCGAGACGTTCCAATATACCTGTAATACCACGAATGGAGTAGTCAAGACCATATGCCCGTTTGATATATTTAGCAACCAAACCGGCGGTCCAATTAAACTCGGTGGGAAATCCAACTTCAGAAGGCACTTGATTGAGAATCAATTCCTTAATTTTAGCTTCTTGTTGTTGGGTAAGCTTTCGTGGACGTCCTTCCCTGGGTTTGTCAGGGATTCCAGTAAGGCCTTCTCTCTTATAAATCTGATTGATGCGGCTGACTGAAATTTTACTGAGACCAACTATGCTGGCTACCTCATCGCATTTCTTGCCTGATAAGTAAAGATACAGTGCTTGATATCTCTTAAAATATTGGGCTTTTTTTATATTGTCATTGCTGATTTGACTCTTTGCAATTCTTCTCTGGTTACTCTCATTGGTCCATCCTTATGAATATAAAATTTTTCTAAGGAATATCGGCTATTTTGTTAAAAAGATTTATTTCAACTTATATATTACAAATACTTTTTTAGAGGTTAACATGTTATCTAGGAAGAATGCATTTGTAACGGGTGGAGATAAAGGTATTGGTAAAGCTATTGTAATGAAGTTTGCCGAAAATGGGGCCAATGTATTTTTTACTTATAATTCGGATTTGGAAAATGCTGAGAAAACTAAAGAAGAAGCAGCGCGATTTGGAACCCATATTGAATTCCACCAACTTGATGTTACTTCGGAGCCTTTAGTAAAGAATTTAATCCAAACATTGATCCGGGAAATAAAGCGAATTGATATCTTGGTCAATAATGCCGGAATCGTTAAAGATGGCATGTTCATGATGGCCAACATGGAAAAATGGTGGCATGTCGTTGACGTAATTTATGGAGGTACTATGAAAGTAACTAAAGAGGTATTGTTTAATATGGTTTCCCAGAAGTTTGGTAAAATCATCAATATTACTTCTGTTGGAGGAGTTATCGGAATTTCTGGACAAACCAATTATACATCGGCCAAGGGAGCGATTTTATCGTTTACCAAATCTTTGTCCAAGGAGATTGCCCGTTTGGGAATAACCGTAAATTGCATCTCACCAGGTTACGTGGATACGGATATGGTCCAACAGTATTCCGAAGAAATTAAATTAAAATTTAAAGAAGCCGTACCGATGAAGCGTTTTGCTTCGACGGAGGAGGTTGCCAATGTGGCGCTTTTCTTAGCCTCCGATCTTTCAAGTTATATTACAGGCCAAAATATTATTGTTGATGGGGGAATGGTTTCATGAGTCTACAAATAACCAATGAGGTTACGATCATCGGCAGTGGTATTAGCGGTACGATTCTGGCAGCTCTACTACAACAAGCCAACCGGACTTCAATTTCTATTTTAAGTGAGAGCAAAGAAGGCGATGGCTTCGAAAACAGCGATATACAACTATATGGTCGGGTTTATAATATTGCGGTCTCCTATTTGCATGATGTAGATGGAATGGTAAAATATGTTTTAGATAAATTACAGACCCAAATTGACGATTTAATAAAGTATTTTGAAGTGGTCGAAGGTGTACCAGTAGAAGCAGGAAAAATTTTATACCGGAATCGTTCGTTTCCAAAATTCGAAGCCGAGTTAAAAAGCCTTTTTCTGGATGAGTCTTCCAAAATTGATGATTTTTTTAGGGTGTGTTTGGGAATCAATGAAGAAAGCATGAAATCCTTAACTAATGAAAAATTCGGGACCAAAGATATCCCATTATTTCTAAAATATTGTCGAACTACATATAAGGACTTTATAAGAAGTTATCAATTTTCCAGTAAACTTGCGAATGTATTTATGTCTTTCGCTCCATGGGAAGACATTTCCCTGATAGCCATGAGTACATATTGGCAGCAGATATCCAGTATAGCAATTACCAAAGATGGTTTTAAACAAATATATTCACGTTTACTGACGAAGTTTATAACACAAGGAGGTCGATATTTCGGATATATACCAATTCGTAATATTAAAAACAACTGTGATCGTTATAGTATTGAATTGGAGGATGGTACTTTAATTCAATCTAAAGTGTTGGTTTTTACGAAAAGCAGGGCAATTTTAAATAAATATAATCTCGGGGTTTATGAATTACATAAGCCAAATACCAGGTATCCATCAAATATTTTTTTTCTTAAATTAAATGACCGCTTAAACTTTACCCAAACACCGGCATATTTGCGATGCCGATTCTTAAGTGGTGAAAGTTACCACCGGCTTAATTTTAGTTATTTAGAAAACAATATTGTCAAAGTTGAATTCCTGGGTGAATTGCCTATTGATTACAATCTTTTGTATCGTTCGATAGCCAAGTGTCTTTCGGATATAGGTTATGAAGCTGGATTTGAAGTGGTCGGAATATATTCCAATCATCAAGTTTTTGCGATGACGGGGATTGCGGATGGGGTTTTATATTGTTGGGCGCATAGCACCGAAGAGATCATCAAAAATCCTTTGGGGAAACTGGCAGTGAAATCGGGAATATATTGTTTGGGAGATTGGGGAACGGGTTATTTCTATGCTGGGGAGATTTATGCGCGGGAGATTAACAAGTTTTTAAAATTTAATGAAAGGGTTAAACCATGAAATTGATTTTATTTTACTTAAAGTTTGGTAATCAAAATTTATGGCGCCGCAGAATACGAACTTTTTTATTGGGTTTTGCTTTAATTGTAATCGCGTTTATGGGAATCATATTTTCCGGTTTTAGTGAAGGGGTTACCAAGCAAATGATTGGTGGCGCCATTGATAATTTTTTAGGGGATTATATCGTATACCCAAAAACCGCCACTATCGATCCTCTATGGCCAAGGGAACTTGTTAGTTTTGACACTGTCCCTGTTGCTAAAAAGCTGGCTGGTTTTAAGGATATTACGGTCCGGAAACAGTATCGGGCCAAAGTGTTTGCTTATTCCAACAACAATCAACAATCAATTCTGGCACTGGGAGTGGAACAGAGTTACAAGAATAAAATAGACATTATTAAAGGTCAGAATTTGACTTTTGATAGTGAGAACCAAATCCTGATCACTTCGGGAACCGCTGAAAAACTGGGAGTAAATGTCGGCGATAGTATAACAGTCGAAGTGGTTACCCCTGAAGGGCGGCGCAATATCGATTTCTTTTTAGTTAAAGGAATATATCAGATTCTGGGTGTATCCCGGCTTTTCAGCGGGCATATGGCAATTGTTTCAATGAAACAAATCCAGACATTAATGAATGATGGCGATACAAAAGCTACCGAAATTATTATCAACATGAAAAACCGGACACAAGAGACAAACACGATTACTAATTTAAATAAATTCTTGACAGAGACCGGTTTAAATATCACCCAATGGAGCAATTACGGAGCTACGATCTTGTCGGTCGCTAATGCCCAGATTATTTCATTTTGGGTTATTTGGGCGATTACGATGCTAATTGTAATGGTATTTTTATATGATACCTTGTATTCGGTGGTTGAAGAACGGAAAAAAGAATATAGCACAATGATTAGTATGGGTTTAAACAAAGCGCAAATCGCCGGAGTTTTTGTCGGTGAGTTGACCATGTTAATCATCTATTTTATTATCCCGGGCATTATCCTGGGAGGATTAGTCATCGGTTTATTAAATAAGATCGGAATACCCATTCAATCGGAAGCAATCAGGGTAACCTTTGGAGGATATCAGCGCTTATATCCGTTAATCGGAATTTCAAGTATTATAATGCAGTTTATCGTCATTTCCGGTTTTATTTTAATTACCGGCCTTTATCTAATCATTCGGCTTACCAAATTAAAACCGATGGAGTTGTTTAAAAATGGCTAAATTTTTAAAGATATTAAAAATCTCCCTCAAAAACATTTTATCATATAAAAGAAACCGGATTATTATGTTCGCCATTGGATTTAGCGCATTTTTTATGGTTTTTGGGGGCGGATATAACGAAGGCATGAAAAGGCAGTTACTTAAATTGATGACGGATAGTTATACCGGTGATTATACCATTGTATCTGAATCGGTTAAGTTGAAATCAGATCCAAGCCCAATCCAGGTGGGATGGAACGAAATGATTACCGATGATAACGGATATCTTCGGGAGCTGCGGTCAGAACCGAATGTAGCCAAAGTCCTGAGAAGGATGGTTTTATATGCTAACATAATGGGAAAAAATGATGTAGAAAACGATTTTGCCATCATTGTCGGATGTGATTTCGCCAATGAACAAGAATACGCGCTTTCAAAAATTAGATTTCAAGGCCAATACCACCAGCAAGGCGATATTGTATATATTAATGAAAAAATCGGCCAAAAGCTTAATTTAAAATTGGGTGAGGATATTTATCTCTTTTTTGTAGGAGAAAATGGCATGCCGATTCCTGCCAAGTTGAAAGTCGGCGGTATTTTTGTAGGAAGAGGGTTCCCGGCCATTTCCGAAAATCAAGCCTTTATTGACTATACGGTCTTAAAAAAATCCTTGCATCTGGCAACAGATACTTATTCATCGGTTTTAGTCGTCGCCAAACAAAAGTCGCAGATTGGAAAGACATTCCCGGCTTTACAGAAAAAAATACCCCCACAATGGAAAATCGTTTTACCAAAAGTATCCGGTAAATTTTTTATCGATATCCATACTGCAGTCAGTTTTTTCTCATGGTTATCCAATCTTTTAATGTATATTACGATTTTCTTGTTCGTTTACAGTACGCTAATTATCAGTACTTATAACCGGCATCGTGAAATTGGGATAATGAATTCACTGGGATTATCCAAGCGGAGAATATTTTGGCTGTTAAGTAGCGAAGGTATGGTATTGGGTCTGTATCCCTCGCTCATCGGAAGTACTATTGGCTTCATTGGGGTAATGATTTTATCAAGAATCGGTATCCCCGCCACCAACGATGCCATGAAGTATATGTTCGCTTCGGATGTTTTGTACTTTCAATTCAATGGATGGCTTTTATTCAATTCCATTGTATTGATTTCAATTATTGCCTTTTTGGGATCGATTCCCCCGATCATCAATGTTTTAAAATTAAAACCAGTAGATGCCTTGAAAGAAATATAATAAGAAAAAAGCAAGGACGGGTGATTGAAATGCGCCAAACGCTATTGAAAATTCTATTTGCCGTTTGTTTAGTATTTAGTTCAATTGCTTATGGGGAAGACCAAACCGACGAAATCGGTTCCATAATCAATACCGTCGATTCAATATTAGTGGAAAAAAATGCCCGCTTTTTGGCGAGTATCGAAATAACCCGTGGCAGCCGGGTAACTAAATATGATCTTTCTATTTGGAGTAAGGGAAGAACGTTTGTATCCAGGGTGGATCGGCCTATAGTCGATAAAGGGACCGTTTATTTGTTAAATGAAAAAAGCTCTTGGATTTATTACCCATCTATTGAAAAAATCATCCGAACCTCTCAAAGCCAAAAAATTCTTGGGAGTGATTTATCGTTCGCGGACATCGTAAGTGTTAACATTGTTAATGATTATCATTCAAAATTGATTAGTTTAAATAAAAATGAGATTGAGGCGCTACCGTTTGTAAATGAAAGCAAACTTGAAGGAGTTAAGGCATCCGGCTATATTATTGAATGCACCGCTAAAAAAGAGAAAACAGTCAATTATCCCAAAATACGACTCTTTGTTGATGCTAATAAGATGCCATTGCGTGAAGAGTATTATACTTTATCGGGGAAATTGTTGGGAATTTTGTCATTCCTTGATGTGAGCGATTTAGGGGGGAAGTTGAAACCAAAACGTTTAATTATGCGGACCACGCTTCAGGCAAGTAATTATACGGTTTTATATTATAAGGAAGCTAACTATGACATTAAAATTCCTGATATTTATTTTTCTGAAAATTATATGGATAAATTAAGTAAAGCAATGAATTAATGTAAAACTTTAGGAGGGTAAGTTATGGATTACAACGAAGTTGAAGCCAAAATCAAAGATATTCTGATTTGTCGATTGAATTTACCAATCAAACCCGAAGAAATTAACAGTGACACCCAGATATTCGGACCTGGGGAAAGTTCATTAGGGTTGGATTCGGTGGATGGTTTGGAGATTGTGGTCGGTCTAAGCAATGAATTTGGAGTAACGATAACCGAAGAGGAAGGACCGGTTATCTTTCAGAATATCGGAACTTTAACCAACTATATACTTGAGAAGACCCAAAATGAAAACTAACAGCGTCACTTATATTTTTAAAACATTATTGATTACCGCCGTACTGATTTTTGTCATCGCCGGTAATGCGACTGCCAGTTTTGAGATGTACGGTAAGATTGAAACCGAACTGGGTTATGATGATTTTATCACGAATCCGGTGAATCAAGGGTTTACCGGTAAAATATTGTTTGCTCCGAATTTTAATATCGTGGCTGATAATGTCACTGGGTTTGTCGGATTAAAAGGTACATACAATAATGATATTTTTGGTTTTACGGCCAATAAAGCCTATGTTTCTTATATGGGGGATAGTTATTGCTTTAAAATCGGCAAGGATAGGACTCTCAAAGGTGTCGCTTACGCATGGAACCCGGCGGATATCATAAATCCGCAAAGATCTCCTCTGTATCGTGATGATGAAAAGCGGGGGTCTGATGAGGGAATTTTCTTGACTTCTTTTTCGACCTTTGGGAAGAGCCGTTTATTTGACTATGAATTATCGGGGTTATTGATTCCCGGCAAAGATTATTCACTAAAAAAAGTGTTATCCATGAAGCTTGGTGTGGGTTCGTTTGAAAGCTTTTTGGTGGGAGGTTTTCAATCAGGGGAAAGTATCTATGGGGGATATCTGAGATTTCCGGTTTTTGATTTTTTGACCGCATATAGCGAATTTCAAACTGTCAATTTTCAATCGCAACAAAAGTATTTGCTCGGAATCCAAACGAACCCTACTCTGCCATATATCGGGAACCCTCTGCAAATACATGTAGAGTATTTTAAAAATATTGATGGCGCTTTAAGTATGAATGATTATTTCATCAACCACCCTGGGGAAATTCCGATACTGGGTGAAACACTGCAAAACTATCTCTATACCGGATTGGTATACAACGATGTCTATGTAAGGGCATCTTTGGGTGGAATATGGAATATTGACGATGATAAAAGCGGCTTGATTAACTTTTTGATTTCATTTTTTCCCACCAAAGAAAGTATGATCCGCTTTGGCGGCTATTATTGTTTCTTTAGCGATAGCCAAAAAGAGTTTCCACGATTAACCGATACACAATGCGAAATTTACATTAATTTTTCAGTATTTTTTGGTACTCAATAAAAGAATATTAAAATGATAAATAAAGGGGAATCAAGATGTCATTTATAAAATTTGTGAATGTGGAACATAGTTACCAGTTAGGGAAGGTAGGAATACCCGCATTGCGGGGGATTAATCTCGAAATATCCAAAGGGGAAATTATCGCTCTAGTCGGGCCGTCAGGGAGCGGAAAGACTACTCTAATTAATCTGTTAGGTACACTTGACACTCCAACCAAAGGAGAAATCCATGTAGATTCACTCACAATCGGCAATTTGTCACCGAAAGATAAAGTTAATTATAGGAAAAATACGGTAAGTTTTGTTTTTCAATTTTTCAATCTCTTTCCAACACTTAATGTATTTGAAAATGTAGAGTTTCCGCTTTTATTTTCGAATGTTTCCGCCGCTGAAATCAAAGAAAGAGTTAGTTCGGCCGTTGAAATGGTGGGGCTTAAAGGTTTGGAAAAGAGGAACATTGATGAATTGTCGGGAGGGCAACGCCAGAGAGTTGCTGTGGCCAGAGCGTTGGTAACTAGGGCTCAAATTGTGTTGGCAGATGAACCGACCGGTAACCTTGACGGGGAAACAGCGATCAAAGTAATGGATTTAATGGTGGAAATCAATAAAAAATATGGTACGACCTTGATATTTTCAACCCATGATCCGCGAGTGATGAAGTATGCGCATCGCATTTGTGAAATCAAAGATGGAGTTATTGAAAACATTAAAATTAATAAAGGAGCGTAATATGATGAAAAGATTTTTATTGGTTTTCTGCCTGTTATTGGTTGTTTGTTTGGGAACTTATACTTGTGTTGATGGGAAAACATATATTTATAAAGAAACGACCGGTAATAATTCGATGACTACCAATTTAACGCAAGATGATGGACTAAACGACATCACTATCAGTTTTTCAAATAACAATGAAACCCATCAACTTGTTTGTTCCAAAGATTATGCCACCAAAACCTGGAAATATTCGAACACCACTCAAGGAACAGCAATTGAGGCCGAAAGAGCGGGCGATATCATTAAACTCAAAGGAACTTTGAATAAAAAAGAGATCCAAAATAACATTAAAATCGACCAAGCGCCCTGGTTTGAGTTTATTGAAGTTTCATTGGTTAATTTTTTGAAATCAAATGATCAGACTACCGCCTTTTGGATGATCCAACCCAACAATTTAAAGACCTATAAAATGATTGCTAAAAAAAAGAATACTGAAGTAATTACTGTCAATGATCAAAAAATAGAAGCCATGAAAGTCACTGTAACTTTACAAGGCTTTCTATCTATGTTTTGGAGTGTAAACTACTGGTTCCGGATTTCTGATCATACTTTTGTCAGATATGAAGGGGTTAGAGGGGGGCCAGGTACTCCGAAAACCATTACTCAATTGCTCAATGAGACCAACTGATTCGCATGGCTTTACCTGCGACAGTTTACAATCACTATCTGCACTTAAATCAAAAAATTACGTGGAGTAGGAAAGAAATCGGTGCGGTTAAAGGAATCTTAAGCTACTATTATGGTTGGGATTGGGTTTCTGTTGGTGATATATATATTGCAATGGTGATTAGCTTGCCTTATATTTACATAGATCAACAGGGAAACATTTTTTGGCCGAATGAGCTGGATCTAATCGATCAATTTTTCTTTAACCTGGGGGCCTTTTCTAAGCGGTGGTTTTTTACTAAAAATATGGAAATAAAATATAAATATTATAATATTAACCTTCTAATCCAGTTGTTGAATGATGGAGTATTTAAAACGGGCCTCCAAATGACACCGATCATTGGTTTATTATCCAATGGTGGCCGGTTGCAATTGGTATATTTTTTAAGATACAGCCATCAAGCGGAAGTGTTTTCAGTACTATGTCTGGAAGATAGCAATACTCTTTATCACCAGGAGATCAGCAAAAGCGAATTGGAGTCCTTGGAAGATTTGGATTTTTTGATTGTAGAGCTACCGATACCGGCGCTTGATTTTAAATATCTGCTGTACCGGGGAATGTTTTATTCCAATATGCAATTTCAGCGGTTGAAAAACCTCCATCGTTTAAGAAATATTAAACCCGGTTTTTATAAGGACTTTCGAAACCGGCAAAGATGGTGGCAGAAAGAATACCAAAACTACCTTTGAAGCATATTCGAGAGATTAAAAAGCAAAGAAGAGTCTGTGTTATCATGATATCTAACGGTTGTCAAATTGAGTTTAAATGGAAACTTGGGGTTCATTGTTCGACGACGGCGACGATGAATTTATTAAGTTATTTTGGATTGGATTTGGATGAAGATCTGATTTTCGGTGTCGGAAAAGGATTAGGATTTGTCTATTTTAGATATAAGGATTATCCCTATCCTTATATCTCAGGACGGGGTAACAGCTTAATCGACAATACTTTGAAAAACTTCGGTTTTTTTCCGAGAATCAACGGCGGTGATTATTCCCATCAATTACAAAAGATTATTGATAGACTACATCATAGTGTGCCGGTAATCGTCGTTACGGATATGAATTGTTTGAGTTATATCAGCAACAATTTATTGAAACTCATGCAGTATTATCCGTTTAGCGAACATCATGTATTAATTGTTGGTTATGAGGAGTATCAAGGTGGTCTTTATTTATGGTTAAAGGATCATTTGTGGCCGGTATTAAAAATTGATTCCAGTATCTTTAAAACAGCTTGGGCCGCGGAGCGAATCAAACCTTTTCCTTTATATAATTATTTTTATGAGGTCAATTTATACAATACCGGAATTGATAATCAAGCTTTCAAAGAGATTATAAGGTATGCCATTCTCTGCAATATCCATGAGTTAATTCATCCTTATAACCCGGTAAATAGTTTTTCAGGGTTAAAAGGAATGGATAGTTTTTACCGGGACTTTGTGCAGTTAAGTGAATGCCGGGACCATGAAGTCTTTCGAAATACGATTTCAATGATTTATTATCCATTAGAGAAAATTGGAACTGGAGGCGGTAATTTTCGGCGGATCTATGGACGATTTTTATTAAAAATTACCCCAATACTAGGAAAATCGGAGTTAGAAAACATTGGGAAAGATTATTTGGGTCTCGCCAACCGCTGGAAAGAATTTATTAAAATTTTAGAGTATAAGCTAGCCACGGCGCGATCTTCCGTTGAGCATCCGGATCAATTGTTACTCAAGGAAATCATTGACGAGGAAAAACGGTTAGCGCTGAACTTATATAACGCAATTAAATTTTAGAGAGGTATATGATGATCACTCTCAATACCAATTTCTTTAAACCGACCATGGAATGCCGCTACTTTGCCGATATGACGCTCCTGAATTATTTCGGCTATCATTTTACTGAAGAAGAGATCTTTGGTTTTAGTAGCGCTTTATATTTTATTTACGCAGTTTACGAAAAAAATGAGAAAAGCTTTTTCTCCTTATTTGGGAAAGTCACCAATATGTTAAAAAATATTCATTACCTTCTATCCGGAGAATGGTATTGCGAGTATAACGGAAATTTAAATGATTTAGCATTGTTAACCAATCAATATAAAATACCGGTAATTGTGGAAATTAACTTCAAAGATATTATTAATTTTTATCCAAATCCAGTAGTCAGGAAGACTGTTGGGGATAATTTAGCGGTTTGGGACAAGAATCATATTTTCAATGCCTACCCCCATGAAATGATTGTCGTGGGGATTGATAATGGCAATGTTTTATGCGGTGATCATCTGAGTGGACAAATACTTAAGGTACCCGAGGCTGATTTTTGCAAGATGTGGTCGATGCCTAAATTTGAATATGGGAATACCAATAAATGTTATTATGAGTACATAATTTTGCCGCAGTTTAACCCGGTTGATTTTCAGCAAATCGAAAAGGAATTGGTAAGAATTTCTTTACAAAAAATTATTTTTAATATGCGTTCCAAGTTATCAGGCGAGTTTAATATTAAATACGCTCACGGTTTGGAGGGATTAAGCAAGTTTACTAATGATTTAGAAATGAATTTAGGGTTGCCGTTTCCAAACCGGGAATTTTCATTAAGTATTACTAAGGATCTCGATAATATGTATTGGAAAGGATTACATCGAAATACTTTTGCCAAATTCTTAAATTCAAAATTAGCTTTGATTGGGGATAATGAAGTAAAGGTTACCAAGTTAAATAAGATTATCCAAAGCTATCAAAAGCTTGCAGCAAAATGGAAAGAGATTATTAGTTTTTTATGGAATACCAGGGAAAATATAGATAGTAAAATCATTGATAAAGCCAAAGTTGATTTTACAAAATTATTAGAGCAAGAAAACCAAGCGATTGATATTCTTGACGAAATATAAAGAAAGGGTGAAAACGAATGCCAAATAAATCAATTATTATTATCGGCGCGGGACTCGCGGGTTTATCGGCCGGGTGCTACGCGCAAATGAACGGCTATGAAAGCCAAATTTTTGAAATGCACGATTTGGCCGGTGGATTATGTACTGGTTGGGAACGGAATGGATTTATTATCAACGGTGGGCTGCATTGGTTGGTTGGGGCCGGACCTAAATTAAGTTTTTATAAAATTTGGCACGAACTGGGCGCTTTACAAAGACGACAAGTTTTTTTCCCCGAAGAGTTGATGTGCATCGAGGGACCCAACAACCAGAAATTAATATTGTATTCCGATATCGACCGGCTGGAACAACATTTATTGGAGATATCTCCGGAAGATAAGGATATTGTTGCGGATCTCATGAAGGATTTGCGGGTTTTCTGCAAACATGATATGCCGGTCCTGAAAGCGCCGGAAATGTATGGTGCCATTGACGGTATGAAATTACTGTTTACGTTTTTGCCAGTGATGAAAATCATGAATAAATGGCGGGAGGTAACGATTCAGGATTTTGCTTTACGTTTTAAAAACCAGTTTTTACGGGAAGCAATTCCTAACTTTTGGCTCCCTCAACTTTCGATGATCTTTTTATTCTTAACTTTTGGCTGGACAAATATGCAAGCAGCCGGTTATCCATTAGGGGGTCCATATTATTTTGCGAAGGCTATTGAAAATAGATATTACGATTTAGGCGGGAAGATTAAATTTAATTCCAAGGTGGCTAAAATAATCGTTAAAAATGATCAGGCGGTTGGAGTTCGGCTGGCAGATGGAAGCGAATATTTTGCGGATTACATTATTTCGGCGGCAGATGGTCATTCAACCATTTTTGAGATGGTCGATCAAAAGTATGTATCCAAAGAGATTTGTAACTATTACGATAAACTCCACCCATTCCCGCCGCCAATTCATGTGGCGTTAGGAGTGAAAAAAACGTTTAACGATATTACCCAGCGGATATTAGGAATTAATTTCCCACTCACCGAACCTATTACAGTTGCTAATGAGAGAGTCGCTCACCTAACCGCGCTCATTTATAATTTTGATAATTCCACCGCTCCCCAAGGCCATACTTTAATTGAGTGCATGATACATTCCGATTACAACGTTTGGGTTGAGTTAGGCAAAGACCCGGAACGATATAAAAAAGAAAAAGAAGCCATAACCGCTCAAGTGATTTCAGCGTTGGACAAACGTTTTCCGGGAATAGCCGCCAATATTGTGATGCAGGACGTAGCCACTCCGCTTACATTTAACCGTTATACGGGTATTTGGCAAGCTGGATATGAAGGCTGGATGATAACTCCCGATACACAACGGATCAAAATCCGGAAGATTTTGCCGGGATTAAAGAACTTCCATATGATTGGACATTGGGTTGAAATGGGCGGCGGATTACCGGCTGCCGCAGTGTCAGGGAGAAATTTGATTCAAATATTTTGTAAAAAAGACCGTAAAAAGTTTAATGTTACGATTCCGTCCTAATTAGGGAGGGAAAGATCAAAATGGCGAACAAATCAATTATTATTATCGGTGCGGGAATTTCCGGACTAGCGGCCGGTTGTTACGGTAGAATGAATGGTTATCAAACTGATCTTTTTGAAATGCATTCTCTTCCGGGAGGAGTTTGTACCAGTTGGAAACGTAAAGGATATACCTTTGATGGCGGCATTCATTGGGTGGGCGGGACTGAACCGCGTTCGGCATTTTATAAAATATGGAGTGAACTGGGTGCCGTTCAAAACCGGCGCATAATTTATTATGAAGACTTAGGAAGCTACGAAATCGGTAATGGGAAAAAATTTGTTTTATATACCGATACGGCCAAGCTAGAATCTCATATGAAAGAAATCGCACCGGAGGACAAGGAATTAATTGAAGATTTTATTCAAGGTATCAATGAAGTATCATTGTTCGAGATACCGACTGATAAAGCGCCTGAATTATTCACCCCCAGAGAAAATATGGAGTTTATCTTCAAGATGATGCCTGTTTTTAAATCGTTGATGAAATGGGGCAAATTAACAGTCAAAGATTTTGCCGGACAATTTAAGAATCCGGTGTTACGGGAAGCTTTTACTGAATTCTGGGTTCCGGATCTTTGTATGATTTCGTTATTATTACTCCTGGGTTGGGCCAATCAAAAAATTTCCGGGCATCCGGAAGGGGGTTCACTATCATTTGCCCAATCCATTGAAAAGCGATATCTGGAACTTGGTGGGAAGATTCATTACAAATCGAAAGTTAATAAAGTTTTGGTGAAAAATAATCAAGCCATTGGAATTAAACTGGAGGACGGAACCGAATATTATGCCGATTATGTTATCTCTGCCGCAGATGGGTATTCAACGATAATTAATATGTTAGATGGGAAATATTTAAATGGAAAGATTAAAAATAATTATAAAAATCTTGCGTTATTCGACCCTTTAATCCATGTGTCAATTGGTGTGAACCGGACCTTTAATGATCTTTCAGCATCGGTATTAGGATTAAATTTTCCGCTGGAGCAATCAGTAATAATTGCTGATAGAGAATACCGCCGTTTAGGGGTTCATGTTTATAATTTCGATCCTACACTGGCTCCTGCCGGGGAGACGGTTATGAAAGTAGTTTTATTATCAAATTATGAATTCTGGGAATCTTTATATAAAGACGAGGCCTTATATAAAGCCCAAAAAGAGGAAATCGCTGCAACCATAATCGCGCTTTTGAGTAAACGGTTTCCGGGTTTAGAGCAACAAGTCGAGGTGTATGATGTAGCAACGCCCATTACTTGTTATCGTTATACTGCAAACCGCAAGGGTAGCTATGAAGGCTGGCTGATGACTCCGAAAAGCTTCAGCATGAAGATGAAGAAGACGCTTCCCGGACTTCGTAATTTTTATATGATCGGCCAATGGGTTGAACCGGGCGGAGGAGTACCAACGGTTGCCTTGTCAGGGCGGAATATTATCCAGGTAATCTGTAAAAATGATCATAAAGTTTTTATGACAACTGTTTCGTAATATATAATTTAAAATACAACCAAATTTTTATGTAAAACTAAGAATGATAGTGAACCCTCGGCATAGATCTTTTATAGATTTTACCTAAGAAAATTTGCGATAATCGAGGGAGTTTCATGAAAGTATTTCAAATTAACGATATTCTACAAATTTACCCGCACCGCTATCCCATGTTGATGGTGGATTCTATCGAATTACATGATGATGGCCATTGTATCGGTTTTAAGTATGTTACGATTAGCGAGCTATGGTTTATGGGGCACTTTCCCGAATATCCAGTATTGCCCGGTATTGTAATCATTGAAACCATGAGCCAGGTCGGTGGAATGTGTTTTTATCACGATTTTCTAAAAACAGATGCCGAAACACCCGCGTCACGGACGATTGGTTTTATTGCCGGGTATGAAAGGGTAAGATTTTTTAAAAAAGTAAGTCCCGGGGTAACCATCAAATTTGAAACGGTGAAGATCGCCAAGTTTGGTAACATTGGCAAGATTAAAGGCTCGGCCACCATTGAGGATAATGTAAAAGTTGCGGAAGCGGAGATCATTTATTCTTTTGAAAAGGTGGAAAAGAAATGAATGTAGTGATCACGGGAGTTGGAGTCGTATCCCCACTGGGAATCGGTAAGGATATATGGTGGGATCATATTTTAAACGGTGCGGGAAATTTTGAATTACATACCCTGGAGCTGCAGAAAGTAGTTTTGGGTAGAGTGAAGGAAACTGATTTTTCAAGTTATATCTCCCCCTGGGTATCCCGCAAAATGGATCGAATGTGCTTGCTTTCTACCGTGGCTGCTAAAATTGCCCTAAATGATGCTCAACTTACGGTAACCGATGATAATAAACATCGAATCGGTGGGATATTCTCCACCTATCATGGGAATTTTGAAACCAATAAGAATGAGATTACGAATATCGTAACCAAAGGGTTAAATTGTGTTAGTCCTTTCTGGTTTCCAATGACCACCTTCAACGCCCCGCTTGGCGCAATTTCGCGGACTTTTGGTCTGCAAGGGGTCAGTACGGCATTGGTGGGGAGCGACGCGATATTTTACGCGCATCTATTGCTTACAGAAGGTAAAGCGGATGCAATTATCGTAGTTTTCGGCGACGAGGTAGATGAGTTGTATGTTAAAGCTTTTATGGGTTTAGGCTTTTTACGAAAATCCCGTAATGGAGAAATTAACCCATCGATTTATCAGGACGACCAAGGGTTTATCTTCAGTGAAGGCTGGGGGGCTATTGTATTGGAACGGGAGGATGCCGCGCAACAAAGAGGCGCAGATATTTATGGTGAGTTATGTGATATAGAAGTAACGATGGATATTCAAACGAAACCATCATTTAATCAATATAGGGAAATCTCGGGGGATGCTTTAGAATACGTGATCCGGAAAATGTTAAGTAGGAATCAGTTGGATAAAAATGGATTTATGTACGGTATTGCTAACGGTACCGCAATTGACGCCACCGAATTAAGTGTTTTTAAGCGGGTATTTGATGAGCCTAATCGCCCCATATTAACTAGTATTAAGAATTGTATTGGAGAGTCTTTTGCCCCGTCCACGGTCTTTAATATCATTGCCGGAGCATTAACCCTGAAAAATAATATGTTAACAAGTAATGTAGTTGAAGATCACGGGCTTAAAAAGGTTTCCCATAATGGTGTTTCCCGTGAATTCGACTATGGAATCATTGGCGCTTATCTCCCAAATGGTTTGGTTTCTGCGTATCTGCTTAAAAAATAGTTTCGTCTGGGATGGTGATTGTATCTTGAAAAAAATCGTGGTCACCGGAATTGGTGTGGTCTCACCGATAGGAATTGGAAAAGAAGAATTTACCCAAGCTTTGAAAAGCGGGAAATCCGGCATCGATAATGTTACCTATTTTGATGTTTCCAATGTAAAATCAAAACTGGGTTGCTTGGTGGAAGAATTTAATATTAATTGCATTGATAAGGATTTCCTAAAGAATAGCGACGGTTTGGAATTAAATGAACACAGTTTTATGTTTGCATTATATGCTGTTTTACAGGCTTTATCGGATGCCCAAATTGATTTAACCAAATATGATAAAAACCGGGTAAGTATCAATATGGGAGCCTCCCTTGCCGGGAATAATTTTGTAGAGTACTATATTCGCAGTATCCGCAACAATGAAAATCCGGACCCCAAATTATTAATGTATGGGGTAGGTAATATTCATACATTTTTATCCAGAATGTTAGGAGTTTGTGGTATCGGGACTACTGTTTCCACAGCTTGCGCCAGTGGCGGAAATTCCATCGGTATCGGGTTCGACTTAATCAAAAAAGGCATCATCGATATGGCCATTGTTGGTGGGACAGACTGTTTTACCAGTTTGGTTCATGGTGGCTTTAATGCATTACAAGCATTAGATCAGGAATCTTGCCGGCCATTTTCCAAGAATAGGGCGGGTACCATTCTGGCCGAAGGGGCAGGGGTTTTAATTCTTGAAGATTTGAAAGCCGCCATTCAAAGAAATGCCCCGATTTATGCTGAGATCCTTGGATATGCAATTTCCAATGATGCGCATCATATAACTGCCCCTGATCCCACCGGACAGGGTGCGGTGAATGTGATGGAAAGTGCTATCAATAATAGTAATATCCATAAAAAAGATATTAATTATATTAATACTCATGGCACCGGAACACCCACGAATGATTCTACCGAAGTTAAAGCAATCAAAAACCTATTCGGCGAACATTTGAGTAATGTATACGTAAATTCAAATAAGTCGCAGTTTGGGCATCTTTTAGCAGCAGCCGGTTCAATGGAGGCAGTGGCTACTGTTTTACAAATCCATCATCAATTTATTTCACCCACGATTAATGTAAAAAAAGAAGATCTCATTGATGACGAGGTAAATTTTGTAATTGAGGAATCAATTTCTAAACCAATTAAGGTAGGGCTATCTAATTCCTTTGGATTTGGTGGCAATAATACTTGTCTGGTCGTGGGGAAATATGAAAAACACTGAAAATATTTATTAAGAATGGAGTTTTTTGATGTGCAAAAATTGTCCGGAGCTAAGAATATTGATTGAAGGTGCAAAATATCCGCAATTCCATACCACGGTTTCTTTAATAACTATTGCAAGCCAAAATAAAAGAATTTTATTTGATTCGGGATTCTCTTATGATCAAGATTTGTTGATGAACCGGTTAACAGATAACTACTTAACACCAAACCATATTGATTTTATCATTTTCTCTCATTGGCATATTGATCATTGCGGTTCATTGAGTTTATTTCCGAACGCCCAGTTGATTTTATCCCTGGAATCTTTCGAAATGATTAAAAGGGCCGTTAAAGGGATTAAAGAAGCTGAAGAATCCGCATTACCCCAGGTTGATTATTTAAAGAATTATATCATCAACAATTTAATGTCTCATGAAGTTATTGATGATATCGCATATAGTATTTCCAAAATAAGAGCGATGGCGAATATTGTTTATCGTAATAAGTCATTATGGGTTGAGATTCTTAATCGTTACCATGAAGGTCGGGTTACCATTATTGAAGGTCATGAAATGAATTTATTTGACGACTTGAAAGTTATCAAGCGATCTGCTCATACCAAAGGGGACTTAATTCTAAATTTTTTAGATGGAAATGGGATGAACCATTTATTGGTAGGTGATATAATCCCTTACCAAACCGGGAATACCGGGGAACTGCCGATGCTTACCGAAGATAAGCAAAATTATGGGAAAGTTTTGACTGATATTTTGGTAAAAGGGAATATGATTACCCCGGGACATGATATTCAATTCATTTGTAATTAATTATAGGTATATGAGTAAACCTTGATTTTACTTTTTTGAAAGGACTTTTTTCCTTTATATGACATTGAAAAGATCTCAAAATGAGTTTATTACCAATGATAAGGTTCAAATCAAATATAGATCCTGGATTCCCGCGCAAATCAGGGCGATTGTTTTGGTGATTCATGGAATCGGATCTTACAACGCTTATTACGAAGATATGGCCATCTTTTTGGCGCAAAATAATATTGGAGTATACGGAATTGATCTCCGGGGATTTGGCAATTCCACTTTTAATTTGGAACGGTTATTAACCTTCAGCCAATTCGCCGATGACATCAACTGTTTACGGAATATTATTAAAGTTAATTACCGGGATAAACCTATTTATATTATTGGCGAGAGTATGGGAGGTATTGTCGGTTTAAATTATGCTATTTTATATGAGGATAAACTCGATGGTCTTATTTTAGTTTCTCCGGCGATTATTCCCTGTGTATCATTCCCATTTCTATGGAAAATTATTGTTGGTATCATCAAAAAATCAACGAAGAATTTTGTTTCACCGTATCCAATCAATAAAATGACTGTCGATAAAGGATTTATAGAAAAAATTGGCGGAGATCCGCTTTGTAAAATAGAGATACCACTCCATTTTGGAAGATTAATGTGGGAAGCTCAGAAAAGAATCAAGAAATACTGCGGAAAAATTATGATACCTGTGTTCATTTTACAAAGCAAAAAAGATCGGATCGTTCATCCTAAAGGTGCAAATCTAATATATAAAAAAATTCAGTCTGTAGACAAACAAATCCATTTTTTTCTAAAAAGTTATCACACATTATTGAATGATATCGAAAAACAAAGGGTGTTTGAGTATATATTACAATGGATTAATAGATTGTAACCGAGTAAAGTGTACTGCCAAAATTTTAGGTTTTCACATTGTTTTTAATAATACTATATTAGAAGTTTCTCACAGTTTCGCTGTGGGAATTTCATTTTATGACACGCAAAACCGGACCAGATTTTCCCTGACATAGCGGAACAACTCCTCGCTTTCGGTGATGCTTAACTTAGTCTTGAACAGAAGTTCGGCCACCTGCCGGGAGGCCAGGATCAGTTTAGGACTTTCCGGAACCGGGTTGATCCGGACCAGGAGGCAATCGGCTTCATAACTTGAGAGACCGTTATCGGCGATGATACAATAAATCTGGGAGGCAAGGTTCCGTTTGCGGGTTTCGCTTAGCATAAAGCGCATTCTCCTTTTGCTTCAAGTGATGAGGGCCATTTCTTTTGTTTAGTATAACACCCGTCCCGGATAACTGTCGTCATACGATAGTACTATTTTTTCGAGTACTTTGGTACTATTTTTGCAGTGAACAGTGATCAATGTTTCGACTAAAATTCACCCCCCCATCAGATAATATTAATTATCCTCAAAAGTTGGCTAAAACAGCAAACTGTAAAGGATAATTATTTCGTATAGGGGGGAATTTTTTGACCAATATCATTTTCGAAAGTCTCGCTGAACAGATCAACACTGAATTGCGCCAAAATGAAAGGCTGGGGCCCTATGGATTAATGGCGCGGGTATCCGAAAACGGGGTTGTTCAAATTCAAGGAATCGTGGATGTTCTGGATGAGAAGCGCCAAGCTGAGGAATTGATCTGGCGGTTTCCGGGGGTTAGAAAAGTGGAGAACGATATTACCGTCTGTACCGACGGTGATATAGATGATGGAGACGTAGCGTTTGAAGTTGGTGAGGAATTACGCGCCAATCCTGAGATACCGGCTACGGTAGGAGCCAAGGTCAGTGGTGGGGAGGTTCAATTAGTAGGTAGTGTAAATAATCTTAATGAAGTGGCGCAAGCTATGGAAACCGTGGGCAAAGCCCGGGGGGTACGGGAAGTCCACAGCCAGCTTAAGCTGGAGGAGGAATTGGATGATGACGATATTGTCAACCATATTCAAATGGCACTGCTCGAAGAACTTGGAATCACGCCAGGAAAGGTTAAAGTACTATCCAATCACGGGATGGTAACTCTTAGCGGGGGACTGCCGAAACCGGAGGCCGCATTGGCTGAAGCCATCGCTTCCCGCCAGTCCGGAGTCAGGGATGTTGAAAACAAACTTGGTATGGATTAGTGCCTATCATCCGTTAAATCCCGGCGAATCGTGGTCCAGATATTCCTTGGCTTTCGCCAATAAGATCTCCTTTTGATTCAAAGCCGGATCGTCCAAAATTAAATCTTGCAGATAGTCAAGGAGTTTTCCGATGGAAGGGCTGGGTGGCAAGGTGAAGTAGCCCATTAAATCCCGGCCGTTCACCGCTAACTTTGGCGGATAATTACCGGATTCGTTCCGTAATACCCGATTGATCCGGTCTTGTAGATCCTGCCAAGCTTGGTAAGTCCGTTCATTGATCCGTCCGGTGGCCACAATATCAGCCCGCCGCAATTCCAGCAGATCGGGGATGGCGTACTCACCCGCCTTGGCGATGAAACGGCGGATGGCGCCATCGCCGGCTTCGGAGGGGATGGCGAACATGTGCCGTCGGATTAAATTGGTTACGGTAGTGATGAACTTATTGGGAAAACGCAATCGTTCCAGAATGGTTTCACTGATTGCCGCTCCTTGTTCATCATGACCATAAAAATGAACCCCGGTTTCATCATAAAACCTGGTTTTTGGCTTGGCGATATCATGCAATAAGGCCGCCATTCGCAGATGAAGTTGGGGAGCGATGGTTTCGGTGGCCATTACGAGATGTTCCCAAAGCGGGGGGTTATGGTGATAGTCCCGGTCCATTTGGCGGCATTCCGCCAATTCGGGCAGGAAGAAATCCAATAAACCGCTCTGCTGTAAACCGGTCAATCCCAGGCGCACCTTCGGACCCGTTAAGAGCTTGCTGAATTCGTCGCGGATTCTTTCCATACTGAGGTTATTGGCCCATTTGGTGTTGATGGCTTGAGCGGTGGGACGGTGCGGTTTTAGGTCCTGGGTCGCCAAAAATCGGAAAAAGCGGAACATCCGCAGGCCGTCTTCGGCGAATCGGACGCCGGGATCGCCGACGGCTTTCAATATTCGGTGGTGGGCATCCTCACGGCCGCCAAAAGGATCAATCAACATGTTTCGGGAAAAATTGTAAGCGATGGCATTGATGGTAAAATCGCGCCGGGCCAGATCCGGGATGATGGTTCGCTCAAATTGGACGGAATCGGGCCTCCGGCCGTCGCTGTAACCCGAATCGGAACGGAAGGTGGTGACCTCCACCGCATTCTCGCCCACCCATACCGTAATGGTACCGAATGGTTTTCCGGTGGGCACAGTTATGGGGAACAAGGCTTCGATCTGCTCCGGCAGGGCGTTGGTGGATAAATCCCAGTCTTTCGGGAGTTTTCCCCATAACAAATCCCGTACTGCTCCCCCCACCAAGTATATTTGATAACCATGGCGGATGAACCGATCGGCCACTTCCGCCAACCACGCCGGGATGGCTTGAAAATTCAAGGTTTCAGTGGCGGTTAACGAATATTCGGCGGAGCCGGTAACTGGCTTTCTCATTAATCATAATTTCCAGTGGGCTTGTCGTTAGGGGAATAAATATGGTCGATCTGAAATCCGGTCACCCGTAATGCGGAATTCCGGCAGTTTTTCTGGCAGCGTGAGCATTTAATGCACTCTGCATTATCAATATTGGGTAAATCAATTTCGGGATTGAAGGCCGAGACGGCATCCATGGGGCATTCGCCGGTGCGGCATTTCCCGCAAACCATGCATTTTTTAGCATCCGCCCTCATTTTAAACGGTGCTAATCTTGAAGTAATTGCAAGTATCGCCCCTAACGGACACAGATACCGGCAAAACGGGCGCGATACCCAGATCGATATCAATAAAATGGAAATCAAAATAATGATGGCAGTGAAAGAACCGTTAAAAGTAAACAAGGTTTGGGAAGGATCATATTTTAGCCATAAATTATGCGTGGAGTACCAGGATAGATACCCGAACACGGCAAGCAGGATATATTTTAGATATTTGAGAACCCGGTCCAGTGGTTGCGGTAAGCTGCGGCCTTCGGGGGCCGGGTTCAAAAACTCCTGAATCGCTCCTAACGGACAAATCCAGCCGCAGTAGAATCTTCCCCAGATAAACGATAATCCCAACGGAAGTAGAATGAGACCAATATTCAGCAGCACTTGATGGTTCGCCAAAACTTCAAAAATTCCATTAATGGGATTCGGTACTCCGCCCAAAAAGAACCCAAAAAATATGGCGCTCAAGAACAACAAAGGTTGCCGGAGATGTTTCCATTTAAAGAGATAAAACACAACGGCCAAACCAAAAATAAGGGCCCAAAAACCGGCATAGAATGGGATGCCGGCCCAAAATCGATCTTTCAAAGCGAAAAAGTCCTGTATCGTATATTGACTGAGCCATGTTTTGAAACTGGGGTTATTTTTGGATGATTGCCGTTCCTGATTATGTAATGTGTCCTGGTTTTGGGGAATCACATTTTCGGTGATCCCCACCGCCGGTGTGGCGGTTGCTTGGGTTCTATTATTTGATCCCGGGGGTCTTGGTGAAGCTAGCGGGCCGTTTGCCGTTGTGGCTCCGGAATTATTTGTGGACGGAGCGGAGATAGGGCCGGCATCACTGGTTTCCGTTTCAGGATCGGCGGGAACTATAACGTCCGGTTCCGTGGCAATTAAACCAGGCGCAAGGGAACCAACGGTTTTTGCCGCGCTAACGGGAAATATCGTAATAATCATTAAGGTTATAAGGATTAGAGACATTACCGATAATCGAATTTTTGTCATAAAAAATCACCCCAAAAAATATTTAGAAACTATCGAACCACCAATCGCTTGAAGAAAATTTCCCGTGATATAAACATCATCATGGCCGCCGGCGTTTTTTTTGACGCGGTGGTTGTTGTTTCTTCTTGGCTAAAAAATAATCTTTTCCCAGGACATTCATGATCAATTCCGGACTTACTTGTTCATACGTAGACATTTCAATCAGTCCTTCCACTTGATGCATACGCGGGGAACAAAGAAATAATCATTTTCTTTCCTAAGGTTGTTGTGTGAAGCAAACTTGGGGAATAATTCCGAAACGAAGCTCCACAACCATATGATATTTTTTTCATCGGCTGAATTGAATAAAACCTTAATTATTATTACCGTACATCGCAAATATCCAGCGTAAATCCCAATTGATTGATTTGACGGGTGTATCTTTTAATAAATTATTTCTTCAGGGGTAAATTCCTTCCAGATTGACAATTTTATTCGTTGCTTTTTAGAGTCATCTTTCCCGATAGTTTGGCATATGGTGAAATTATTATCGATTATCAAAGAAACATATCATAAAGTTCTTTCGATGATATATTTCTTGAGTAGAGCGGTATTCAATGAGTCCGGTGATGGTCATTCGAAATGCGGGGGATTTGATTTTGAGTGAGCGCAATGGTCTAATCTGGTTTTTAATATTTATTCTCATGGTACTGGTCCCGGTGCTTTTGATGAAAAGAAATTTGGCAGTCTCTCCCAAGCGTTCCATTTATATTCCGGTGCGCTTGTTTGTTCATCATGAGGGAAGAATTCAACGGCTGGATCTGGAAGAGTATCTTGTTGGGGTGGTGGCAGCTGAAATGCCAGCCGAGTTTCACTGGGAAGCTTTAAAAGCGCAAGCGGTGGCGGCGCGCACTTTATCCATTAAGCGGTTAAAAAGGTTTGGCGGCCGGGGCTGCCGGGTTAATCCAGAAGCGGATTTTTGTGATGATCCGGGGGAAAGTCAAGCCTGGCTGGCAGATACCGGTTTGAAACGGAAGTGGGGCCCGCGAAATTTTCAACGGTATTATAGAAAGATTCGCGAGGCGGTTATGGAAACCTCCGGAGAAATTATTACATATAATAATATTCCGATTGACGCGGTATTTCACTCCACTTGCGGGGTGGGAACCACGGCGGCCGGTGAGATATGGAATCAGGATTCGCCCTATCTCCAAAGCGAGAGTTGCGGTTTTGATCAGGATTCGGCCCGCTATTCCCAAAAGATCGGGTTTACCTGGCAAGAATTAAGCCGCCGTTTGAAAACACCGGAAGCGGTGCTTCAAACAATGAAAGTGGTGCGCCGCTCCAGGACGGGCCGGGTTCTCTGGATGTCTTTGGGGAAACAATACTTGCGTGGGGAAGAGTTTCGGAAAATGGCCGCCTTAAATTCAACCTGTTTTACCTGGAAAATGAAACGTTCCGGTATTTATTTCACGGTGCTCGGATACGGGCATGGTGTGGGTATGTGCCAATATGGGGCCAATGGCATGGCCAAGCAGGGATGGGATTATCACCGTATTTTACAACATTATTACCGGGGGGTTCGGTTTCATAAAATAAGATATAAATTAACACAAAAATAGGTTTATTTTCACGGGTGGTTTTGAGGCCAACCATGTCGTGCCAGGGTAATTAATGGAATTAATCTTTTATGGATAATTTTTCATATTAAAGAAAAGCTATACCTATCAATTGGAAACAAAATGAGGTGATTGATTTGCCGAAGAGGTCCAAAAAACAGCCGGAGAGGTTATTTTCAGCGATTCATTGGATAAAAATTAATTCATGGGTAAAACAGCAGGGGAAAAAACTGATTGATAATGTTAAACCATATTTAATTCCCAAATATTGGGTTGTTTATTTGCTGGCGTTTGGCCTGGGAGTGTATTTGTGGGGTCCAAGTCACGGCTTGCAAAAGATTTCCCAATGGAGGGCCAAACAAGAGCGTCAGACCGATAAAAGTTCCACGGTGGCAACCCTGCGGCACGAATTAAAGCGTTTGAAACAACAACTCCAAGTTGAACAAAGGAAGAAACCGGAACCGGCTTTCGACGTTCATAGTTTTAGCCGCCCGGCATTGGGACAAGTTGTTCAAGGGTTTGAGTGGACAGGCTTTCAAAAAAGTTGGCGGCTTCATCCAGGAGTTGATATCAACATGCCGGCAGGCGGGAATGTAATGGCCGCCGCCGCCGGAACGGTTATCAAGATTGAAAAGGCCACCGGGGGCCTCTTTTCCGTCACGCTTGACCACGGTAACGGATGGGAGAGTGTTTACGCTGATTTATCGAATATTCAAGTTCAAGATGGCCAAAAAGTCATCAAAGGAGTGATTATCGGCGCCAGTAGTACCGCCGGAACACACTCGAAAGTTCCCGGCTTTCATTTTGGAATATACCACCACCGGAAACCGGTTGATCCTCAAAATATTATCGAGGGCCTATGATTATTAAATAAAGGATAAAGGGATTGATCATGATTTATGGGATTAAAGGATGGATAAGGCTAAAAAAATTTTCAGATGGAGAAATCCTATAAAATTTAATATCTTAAAATTCTGTCGAATCTACAACCTCAATTTAATCCTACAAATCCTGTAAATCCAAAAAATCCTGGCCAATCCTAGTCACATATTCCTACTGCCCAAGCCATATACATTTAATAAAAAGTCCGGGGGGCGGGGGGATTGAAGGATTATATCCAAAAGCGGGTGTTGGATTTAAGTTACTATATCGCGGAACGAAAGGCTACTGTCAGACAAGCGGCCAAATATTTCGGAGTTAGTAAAAGCACCGTACATAAAGATGTAACTGAGCGATTGCCGGATATTAACCGGGGTCTCTACCGGGAAGTAAAACAAATCTTGCAGATCAATAAAGCAGAGCGACATATCAGGGGGGGCGAGGCTACGAAAAAGAAGTATCAGATCAGAGAAATCACATTTAAAAAGGAGGATATTCCAAAAAAACGTAGAACATAGAGGTTAAATGATATATAAGCATCGTGGATGCATTGAAAATGCACCCGATGATTGGGGGGCAGCGGCTTGAACTGGCGGAATTTAGTAACGGATATTGGAATTGATTTGGGAACTGCAAGTGTGCTGGTTTATGTGAAGAAACGCGGCATTGTAATCCGGGAGCCTTCGGTCGTGGCCTTACAAAAAGACAATAATAAAATTCTGGCGGTTGGCGAGGAAGCACGCCAGATGATCGGCCGTACTCCCGGTAACATTGTGGCGATAAGACCCTTAAAAGACGGGGTTATCGCTGATTACGACGTTACGGAAACCATGTTGAAGTATTTTATCGAAAGAGTTTGTCCCAAACCACGATTATTCCGTCCGCAGGTGGTTGCCTGTGTTCCCTCGGGAGTTACCAGTGTTGAAAAAAGGGCGGTTCTTGAAGCGGCCATGCAAGCCGGAGCTAAAAGAACTTATTTGATAGAAGAACCGATGGCGGCGGCTATCGGAGCAGGATTAAACATTACCGAAGCCAGTGGTAACATGGTGGTGGATATCGGGGGCGGAACCACGGATGTTGCCATCATTTCTCTGGGAGGCATTGTGGTCAGTGAATCGTTACGGGTTGGTGGGGACAAGTTCGACGAAGCCATCATCCGGTACATTAAAAAAATGTATAATATGATGGTTGGGGAACGGACCGCCGAGGATATTAAGATTCAAATCGGTTCCGCGTATCCCGAGGGCGAGGGAAAATCCATGGAGATCAGGGGCCGTGATTTGGTAACCGGCCTGCCACGCACCATCAAATTTACCTCCACTGATACCTTCCAGGCGTTATCGGAACCGATAACCACAATTATTGACGGCATCAAGTCGGTTTTGGAACGGACCCCGCCCGAACTGGCCTCGGATATTGTTGATAAAGGAATCGTACTTACCGGTGGTGGCTCTTTATTGCATGGTTTTACCCGGTTATTATCCGAGGAAACCGGAATTCCGATTCATTTGGCCGAAGATCCATTGTCCTGTGTGGCTTTAGGAACCGGGAAGATCCTGGAGAATGAAAGCTTCGACTCCATCCGCAACAGCCTCATCGTCGGTAGCCGGTCGATGTAATTATTTGAATGACTTCATATACTTATTTGAATTTAATATTAACAACCATAGCCGCTGACTAAAGCGGTATTTCTTTTTTCAGCGATAAAACTACCCAATTATGAAATAGGCTATCAAAGATTGATTTATAAAATCATAACTCGAAACTGAATCACTCACCAACTTTTTTTAATAAACGGAGGTTCCATCATGCATTCCCGCTTGAGTCTGCCTAAAACTCATACCCAAAAATTACTTCGCGCCATCCGTGAATTTGATCTAATCCGGCCCGGTGACCGGGTTTTAGTGGGGTTTTCCGGCGGTAAGGACAGCTCATTTCTTTTATATGCTTTATCAATTTTACAAAAGCATAATATCATCCCTTTTCAGCTAGGGGCGCTCACCATTGATCTGGGTTTTGCAACACCGCTTGACCCGTTACCGCTGCAAGAATATTGCGCGAGCTTAAGTGTACCACTTAGGATAGCAAAAACCGCGATTGCCAAGTACGTGTTTGGGGATAACAATCCGGAAGGGCCGTGCGCCACTTGTTCTTTTTTACGCCGCGGCGCTATGAACCGGATTGCCGGAGAAGAGGGATATAATGTAGTGGCTCTGGCCCACCACCATGATGATGCGGTGGAGACTTTTTTGATGAGTGTGATCTTTTCGGGACAGATTAAAACTTTCCTGCCCCGTACCGAACTTGATCGGGCTGGCCTGGCGGTAATCCGTCCTTTGGTTTATTTCAGGGAGACAGAACTTAAAAAAGCCATTCAAATTACTAATTTTCAACCGGTTCCCAGCCCTTGCCCGGCCGATGGATTGACCAAACGGGCTGAGACCAAAGAATTAATCCGTAATCTCTGCCGCCATGACAAAAGAGTCTTTAACAACTTAGCGGCGGCAATCCGGGAAGGGCGTCCCTTCGAGTTATGGCCGGCTGAACATTCCCGGAACGAAAAACAACGGCGGAGCCTGGAAAAATAAAGGCCGCGCCGGGAAACAAATTGGGTATAACAGTTGCAAGTCAAAAACTATTATAGGGTTTTGGGGAGTTGGCTTTTGAGTTTGTTTAGTTGATCCTCCAAATCCTTTTTGGTTTTATCCGTTTCTTTGTTTAATTTTTGGCTTAATTCATTCTTGATTCGCTGTTCCAGAGCTTTTGTTTGAGCTTCCGCAGTTTTTCTTTCCTGTTCGATCAGGGTTTGTAATTCTTGAACCTTGGCGGTCAATTGCTGCTGATAGTCGTCCCTGATTTTTTCCAGTTCGCGTTGTTTCTCCCGTAATTGTTGCTCCACTTGGGTTTGGATCTCTTGTTTCAATTTGGCAAACTTTTCATTAATGACTTGATTCAACCGTTCATTGAACAATTGATCAAGCTCGGAAGAGATATTCATTGCCAGTTGGTGTTCACGGCCGAACAGCCGGTAGTTGATAGTTATCTGGTCCATACGGGCCAACGTTTCGTGGATAATATCCTTGATTAAATCCCCGGTTGTCCCGCTAGTAGCCGTCACCTGGTTGGCCCCGAAATTCCAGGCCACATTTTTGCCTTCAATGGCCAGATCCAGAATGAACTCATTGGATGCAATCTGCAAATTGGAACGGATAGCCGTTTTGCCTACGGTGATACTTTCCGGAAGATACGGTTGTTCTCCAATATGCAGATCGGGTATGGTGAGATTCCCAATCTCCAAACTGAAACTATCATCAATCCGTTCCGTAATATGATCCAGTTTCCCTTGCAAGGTTAAATACAAATTTCCCGCCGCTTTTCCGTATAAATTAATCATCAACGGCTGTCCGTAAATAGGCGGATCGCTGGTGATTCCGGTGGCGGTTCCCCGGGCATAAAAACCGCCGGTCCGGGGGGACTGATTTTCCCGGGCGGAGATTCCGATATATTTGATCAGAAAATTGGGGTAGGTCCTCCGGCCTGGAAAGATAATATCCTGGCCGCCCCGGGGCTGTTTCTTTTTAGGCGGGTTATTGGCGGACGGTGGGATAAAGACCTGAATTTTATCCACCAGATCGATAACTTGCGCCGACTGGTTGAGCAGGGATTTGCCCAATAAAATTTCGGTAAAGTTAATGCTTTTAAAATCGGGTATTTTCGCCAATTTCAATAAAGAATGGTAATCCTGTTCCGCGGTGGTAGCCAACTGTTTAATCTCAAGGGTCACGGCGTTCAATTCACTTTGAAGTCCAGTTCGGGTTGTGTCGATATCCGTCCGGATTGCCGTGATTGACTGATTGAGATTGTTTATGGAAGAAAGGGCGTTGTTAAGATCCGGTAAGGTTTTCAAATGATTGACGTTAATTTCTTTCAGTTGGCGATCAATTGTTTCCAGCTTGAGTCTGGTCTGTTGAAGCTTCTCCAAATTTTGATTCCACGCTTTGGAGGATTCCGCCATTTGGGTTTTGATGGATTCGGCATCCACATGGGTTTGAAATTGATAACCGGCCAATAATTTATCCTTGTTTTGGCTGATTTCATCTTGCATAATATTGCTATTCAATAGAGGAATATCGGCAAAGGATTGGTTCAATTTGGTCTGGGCTTTTCCGAAAGGTCCCGGCAAGGGCGGACGGATTAATTTACCGTCCGTTTTTCGGGGAGTATCCATCATCAATTCGGATAATACGATTTTTTCAATCACGAATTTGCCCGAAAACAGAGGTTCCCAGGCAAGTTTAAACTGCATATCCCCCGTTTCAATCAGGTTGCGCCAGGTGTTCCGGGGATTGGCGATTTGTAGCCTCCGGATGGAAATGGAAGGCGTGGTGATGCTGAAATGCAGTTTATCGACTTCCACTTTGGAGCCGATAATCGTTTCCAGAGAACCTTCAATACTGTTTTCCAAAATACGGTCGAAAAAGAAATAGTAACCAATTCCCAACAATAATAGGAAGGGTATCACGATATAGAGTGCTTTCCAGCGCATCCTCAGACTCCTATTGATCGGATTTTGTGATAAAGTTGATAGATACCGTTGGCTTTAATCATTTTGATGATCTTAAACTTCTCAACCTTTTCTCGGAAATGGAGCTTATACAAATTTACCGCTTTTTGAAACCCGAAGTAAACCGGCAGGAATGTAATCAGGGAGGAGATTAGGCTACCCAGGACTACGGTGTTATTGAACCGGAATAAAGGCGCTACCGGAATATTGTAAAGATAAGTCCAGAGGGGCTTTAAAAATTCCAGATTGACCAGTAGAAAATATCCGAAGGAATGAAACAGGGGATCAAAAAAATAGGCGAAAGCGCTAAATAAAAAAATACCAAAGAGCGCTGCCGAGATACTTACATTGAGCAACAAAATCAGGACAAAGATGATTAAATTATGGGCGGACAATAAAGGCGTCAATCCGATAATCGAACCCAAGGCAAACCCGAAGGCCAGTGCCTGGGGACTTTCATCGGAATGGAGTACTTTGACGATTTTTACAAGTAAGTTGAACCAAAACATGGTGTGTCTCCCAATTATATTTGGTAAATTGTAATATATTTCGCGGTCGATGGAGTCTTTCCTGCTGAACTATAAAAAATCACCGGCAACTTTTGCTGGAACCCATTGGCCCCCCGCCGGGGATAATCCAAAGTTAATTTTCATGAAATCATTTGATATTGTCTTTTATTTCTGCGCATGTTATAATTTTTCTAATCATGATGTCAGCATGAACCATAATTTATAAAAACGATGAAAAGGAAAAGTAGGGACTGATTTGGTAATTAGCGAGCCCCGAATGGTGCAAGGGGGTTTCCGATAGGTCTTGAAGTTCGCCTTGGAGTTGCCGGTTGAATCCTTTATGGAAGATTTAAGGTACTAGACTGGGCCGGATTCTTCCCCCGTTAACAGCGGAGCAGTCCTAACATCGCCCGTGCGAAGGTTGTGGCTGAGCAAAGTTGGACTCTAAGCGCGTAAGCGTTAGCGGATGCGTCGCTAACGCATTAGCGTAACGCTAAAGCGTTAGGTCAAATTGGAGTGGTACCACGAAAGTAGCCTTTCGTCTCCTTGGGAGATGGAAGGTTTTTTATTTTGGGTCTTTTTAAAGTTTTGTTATATGGAGCAATTTAGTAAAGGAGGAATGTATGATGTGGAATCGTGAATTGGAGACCATGCCCCGCCCGGAACTGGAGAAGTTGCAGGTGGAAAGGCTGCGGAAGACGGCGGAAAGAGTGTATCAAAACGTGCCGTTTTACCGCCAAAAATTTGACGAGGCCAAGATTAAGCCGGAGGATATCAAAAGTGTAAAGGATTTACAGCGGTTGCCTTTCACCACCAAACAGGACTTGCGTGACAATTATCCCTTCGGCCTGTTCGCCGTTCCCCAGGACGAAGTAGTTCGGGTTCATGCTTCGTCGGGAACTACAGGCAAGATGACGGTGGTGGGATATACCCGCAACGATATCACCGTTTGGTCCGAAGTAATGGCCCGTACTTTCGGCTGTGGCGAGGTAACTCAACGGGATATTGTACAGGTTGCTTATGGTTACGGCTTGTTTACCGGCGGTTTGGGAGCCCATTACGGAGCGGAAAGAGTCGGAGCCACCGTGGTCCCCATCTCCGGAGGTAATACCAAACGCCAGTTGCAAGTGATGGTTGATTTTAAAGTTACCGCCCTTGCTTGTACTCCGTCTTACGCGTTGTTTTTCACCGAAACCGCGACCGAGGAAGGGATTGATATCCCGAAACTTCCTTTAAGAGTGGGATTCTTTGGCGCGGAACCTTGGTCAAATAATATGCGGCAGGAAATTGAAGAGAAAATGGGTATAAAAGCCTACGATATTTACGGCTTAAGCGAGATCATCGGCCCCGGAGTATCCAGTGAATGTTCCGCCCATGAAGGTTTGCATGTCTGGGAAGACCACTTTATGGTGGAAGTCATCGATCCTAATACTGGGGAAGTATTGCCTTACGGCCAAAAAGGCGAGTTGGTCTTTACTTGTATCACGAAGGAAGCATTACCGCTGATCCGCTACCGAACCCGGGATATCAGTATTTTATATCCCGAAATCTGTTCCTGCGGCCGGACCCACTACCGCATGAACCGGGTTATGGGCCGGACCGACGATATGTTGATTATCCGCGGGGTCAATGTCTTCCCCTCTCAAATCGAAAGCGTATTACTGGAGATTGGGGATACCGAACCTCATTATCAGCTTATCGTTGACCGAGATGGAAACCTTGATGATCTGGAGATCTGGGTGGAAATTTCCGATAAAATATTCTCGGATGAGGTCAGAAAATTAGAGGAACTGGAAGCGAAAATCAAACGTGAAATCTTGAGTGCCTTGGGTATCTCCGCTCGGGTCAAACTGGTGGAGCCGAAAACGATTGCCCGGAGTGAAGGAAAAGCCAAACGGGTGGTTGACCGCCGGGATGTTTATTCCGGATAAGAAGTGGAGATAACGCAGGGAAATTGTTTTTACCGGCGAATATATTATGTAACAGATATATTGGTACTATTATCCAGATTGAAAATGAACCTGATTCGTGTTTACGCGATATATTGGTACTATTATCTGGATTGAAAATGAACCTAAATTCGTGCTTGATGATAAACGACTGGAGGGAAAGGTAATGAAGGTTAAACAGATCTCCATTTTTTTGGAAAACAAATCAGGGCGCCTGGCAATGGTTACCAAGATCCTGGGAGAAAACAACATCAATATTCGGGCGCTTTCCATTGCCGATACTACTGATTTCGGAATCCTCCGTTTGATTGTGAATGATCCGGAAAAGGCCATTAAAATTCTGAAAAGCAATGAGTTTACCGTCAGCGAAACCGACATTATCGCGGTACAAGTCCCCGATCAACCCGGAGGATTGGCCAGAATTCTGGAGACTTTAGAAAAATGCAAGATTAACATTGAGTACATGTATGCTTTTGTGGGGAAATCCAGCGAAAACGCCATCGTCGTTTTCCGGGTCGAAGATATTGACCGGGCTATCACCCTTTTGCGGGAATCGAATATCAAGTTAATGACGGGGCAAGAGATATACTCGTTTTAAGTCGAAAGCTAGTCAATATAAAGTCGAACTCAACCTTGTTTATTTGTGACGTTTGACGAAAAGGCGTTCGATTTTCGACGAAAATCGCGCGTGGGGCATTCGATTGAAATTAGGGAACTTCATAAGGTGATTTTAATCCTTGGCAAGAAGAGATTGGCGAGGTGACGATTAAAAAAACCTTATGAAGTTTTTTATTTATGCCGAAACAAATAGTAATGCGCTTTGCGTAATACAGTTTGCATATTGCATAGTAAAAAATGTGCGGCATTAATGCACAACATAATGTATTTTTAAACAATCGTAAAACTAAAATTGTTTTTTAGTCCGCGAGGAGGAGAGCGGTTAATGTTCGCTTCACTTACGAAAATCTTCAAATTACTCAGACCACAAAACATGAAAGAATGGCTGGGCCAATTTTCGACCATCAACCAATTCATGATTGTTTTCGAAGGGTTTGCGGCGCTCATCATCCTCCAGGTTGTTTTAGGATTTTCCTTGCTGATGGCGATGAATGTTACCATCGGGCGCGGGATTATCAGGCCCAATCAGGAGAATCGAATAATCACTCAGCTTAAGGTCAAGATAGTTCAGCTTCAGATTATCGGTAATGAAAAATATTCCCGGATTGGAAACCCTTCGCATCAAAAGCTGCTGAATGAAGTAAAACAAAAACTTCAAAAGATAACCCCTACACTGGCCGGCGAAACTCATCAAAGCATGGAGCAACGGTTGTCAAGACTGTCCGAAGCGCTTGAAGGAACTGTAACTTATGATAAATATCAGATCATTCGGGGTGAAGTTTCCGGGTTATGCGGTCTTCTGACGAAACTTGAGCAAACGAACCGGCGATCAAGAGCCGGGGATGTTAGTTTTAACCTGTTTATCGTCCTCTTAGCCTTATCGATGATTTTAGCCGGTGTAGGTTTGGTGTATTGGATAATTGTGGTCGTATTGATTACCACGGAGCATCAATACGCCAATCGTTATTTTGAAAATATTGCTTTAAAATACCGCCAGGGCTTTCTTGAGAAAGAGATTGCTACACTGCCCGGTACCGAATACCAGACTTTAAAAACGGTTATGCAAAACTACTTTGATCAAGTCCGCGAACGTTATGAAAAGCTGCAAACCCATTCCAAAGAAATGCTGGCCACATTTCATGATTTGGAATTATCAGTGAACCGGAACGATGAACATTGTTTCAATGTCAAGGAAGCATTACGCAAGATCATTAACGACTCCTATCATAGCCTTGATTTTTTCCCGGAATTGGCGGAACAAATTAAAAGTTTAAATTCAAGCCTGAGTGAATCCCGTCAGGAATCATCCGGATTGCACCAATCCGTTGAGAATGCCGGAAAAATTTTTCAAAAATCGCCGGTCAACGTTGGGGAAATTACCCGGGAAATCGACTCCCGTGATGAATATACGCAGGAAATTACTTTGGGACTGAAGGAATTACGAAAAATAATCGATAATATTCAGCAAATTGTGACCATTTTTGATAGTATCGCCCAACAGACAACGGTTTTGTCGTTGAACGCCTCTATTGAAGCCGCTAGAGCAGGGGCTTCGGGAAGCGGTTTTGATATTGCCGCGGCTGAGATTGATGTTTTGGCGGATCGAATCGGGGTTATTCCTCCGGAGTTATTAAAAATAGTGGGCCGGGTGCAGAAACGAATGCTGGATGAGGTGCGTGCCAATGAAGCCATCGTCCCGCAACACCGGGAGAGTAAAAGATATTTTGAAACCATCAGCACGGAGTTGAATGAATTTTGGCGGGAATTAGAATTGATTCTCTATGATTTACGCGAATTTAGCGATTTGGCCTATCAATTTGAAATCAGGGAAAAGTCCCTTGAAGATTTCGCCATGTTATTGGCGGATCTTAATCGGAAAATACCGGTGAATTATGGGAAAGTCACCGCCACACTGGATGTGGTCGGCAAATCGGATCAACTCCCTGTTTCATTGGATACAATTACGGAGTTGCTCAATAGTTTGAATCGGAAATTGGATGAAATTGTAAGCTGATGATTGAAGCGGTGGAGGAATTTCCATGTTGAAGGTATTTGAGCGTTTTTTTCCCGAGGAAAAATCGTATAAAGGGAGCTGGCTGGGGTTTCTTAGTTTCAGGTACAAAATCTATCTGGCCATTGCCATTTTCATTTTGGGAGTTTTCTGTCTTGGCTCCATGTCCATCTGGCAATTTGACCACCTTAAACAGGAATTTAATAGTAACAAAACCAAATTGATCAACCGGCAGTTGGATGCGATAAGTGATATCAAGTATCAATCGACGGCGCTTTTTAACCGGTGCATTGCCGCGGTACGGTATGAAAGAACCATTGAAATGGAGAACAGCCTTAATAATTTGAATAAGGCCATGCGCCGCTTGAAGAAGCAATTAGAAGCCCCCAGCGGCAATCTAATGTCCGATGCTTATCAAGAATTTTCCAATATATATGCTAATTATAGTATATTTGAAATCGATCAATCCAAATATGTGGAGTTTAAAGACTCTTACCATAAATTTTTCGGATTGTTGATCAATGTGGAAGACGAATTGCTTCAACAACAAACCCGGCTCCACCAGGCCAGAATTTTGAACAGCCTAATATTTTTTGGAATAATATTGCTGTTATTGATTATCACTGTTGGCGCGGGCGGTTTTGTTGTGATTACCTCCATTAAGACAATGGTCAACCCGGTACGGTTGATTGTCAAAGAGCTTCAAAAAGACGAGACCGATAAAAATTTATATCTTGTGGGTATTTCGACGGACGGAATGGGAGCGGTGGCCTATTATATAAAAGAAGCGGAACAAGTCTGGGAAAAGATATACAACGAATTTAAAGATATAGCCCGCAGGCTCGATGAGCAATGCCTGGATTTAGTAGCCGGTATAAAAATGCAGGAAATCTCGGAAGTCCAAATAAATGAGGCTTATAATGCCATTCACAATTATGTGTCGGAGCAAATGAGCATGACTGCCAAAGCGAATGAACAGGTTGTATTTTTGGTTACCAATCTTTCATCCCTGCAAAGGATTCCTTTTCAATTAAATACCTTTGGGGAGCAAATCCAAAACTTGTTAAATACCATGGAAACAAAGTTGGAAACGGCTTTAAATACACCTTTTCAATTTAAGGATTGCGCTTTGGAGATTAGCGCTTTATTTGAGGATCTAAACTTTACTTCCTTAAAGATTCTCGAAGTGGTTAAGATTTTAAATGAGGTCGCCGGACAGGCGGAATTACTGGCTTTCAACACCGCCATTGAAGCTGCCAGAGCCGGTATTAAAGGGTTGGGATTTGGAGTTGTTTCCAGGGAGATCGCGAAACTGGTGGAACGTTCCCATAAAGCGGCGACCGATCTTAATTCAGCAGTAGCCCAGCTTCAAAGCGGCATGAACGCTATCAACGATTTGGTGCCGAAAGCGGCCATCACCAGTGAAAAATCAGCGTCTTTCCAACGTTTGGTCATGGATATCTGCAACAATACTTTTAATACAATCCGTTCCAGTATTAATGACCTGTTGCGATTAAATCAAGTCTTTGAGGAAATCATCATAAAAAACAGTGAAATCACTAGAGAGGCCAATCAAATCTCCAGTCTGGAGTTCAAGGAAATGGGCGAATTGAAAAAGATGGAATTGGAAGTCATCGATTACCAGCTTAATGTCAAGGAATCAATTCATATTGCCGATAAGATCGAAAAATCCATCGGGGAACTCAAGATGCTGGTCGCGAATTTGCGGAAGGGAAAGCCCGCGAATATTGATTTGGACAGTGCAGCATCCTGATCACAAGCAAAATACTTGCAGACCACCTTCACGTGTTACTTATAAGTAATGATAAGTTTGATTGTACTTTTTATCACAATGTGGTAAAATATTAACAAGTAGTTTATCGTCCGTGACCTTGACAGGTAATTGGCGATGAACCGTCCCATTGAAATAGGTTTTGAACGTTCTGAGGCCAAAGAGAGCAATCTAAGGCTGGAGAGCATTCGAACAAAGGCGTTGTGAATGTCAATTCAGGCCCTTTTTTGAGAATGTTCCCCATCCTCAAAAAAAGGGTTTTTATTTTGATAAGGGGGTCTTCAAGATGGATTTTTTAGAAAAATACCGGCGGGATTTTGCGGAGTACGACGCTATGGAACGGGATTTTATCGATGACGGCCAGATTTGGGCCCAGTTAAAAAAATGGGAGCATCCCACAGCTGCGGATGTCCGGAGAGTCTTAGAAAAGTCGGCTTCCCAAGCCCGTCTGGAACCGGAAGAGATGGCTATTTTATTACAGAACCGAGACCCCGAAACTATCGCCGAAATGTATGCGCTGGCCAATAAATTGAAACGGGAGGTTTACGGGGACCGGATTGTTTTCTTCGCTCCGCTTTATATCAGCGACAAGTGCGCCAACAATTGCGTCTATTGCGGTTACCGTTGTTCCAACCATGTTATGCAGCGAAAAACTCTAACCATGGAAGAACTCCGGCGTGAGGTCGAAATTATGATCGGCGAGGGCCAAAAACGGACCGTCCTGGTATACGGGGAGTCGCCGGAGACCAATATCGATTACATTTGTGAGACCGTCCGGCAGGTATACAGTGTCGGGAGTAAGCACGGCGAGATTCGACGGGCCAATATCAATTGCGCGCCGCTTACCCGGGATGAGTTACGCCAACTTAAAGAAGTAGGAATCGGGACTTTCCAGGTGTTTCAGGAAACTTATCATCACGAGACTTATCGAAAACTACACCCGGCGAATACCATTAAGGGACATTACCGTTGGCGCTTATACTGCCACGATCGGGCCTTGGATGCCGGAGTGGATGATGTGGGAATTGGAGTATTGTTCGGATTGTATGACTGGCGGTTTGAGGCAATGGGACTTTTATATCATACCATTCATCTGGAACGGAAATATAACGGGGTTGGCCCGCATACCATCTCTTTTCCGCGGATCCAGCCCGCTTTGGATACCCCATATGCCTTGAATCCGGAGTATGGGGTCGGCGATGCCGATTTTAAAAAATTGGTGGCGGTAGTCCGCTTATCTGTGCCGTATACCGGAATGATCTTGACTGCCCGTGAAAACGCGCAAGTGCGTGAAGAAGTGATTCCGCTTGGGATCTCTCAAATTGACGCCGGGAGCCGCATTGGGGTGGGCGGATACCAGGAAGCCACCAATGCAATGCCGGATAAAGAACAGTTTCAATTGGGAGACACCCGTTCCCTGGACGATGTAATCCGGGAGACTTGCCTAATGGGTAATATTCCTTCACTTTGCACCGCTTGTTACCGGAAGGGGCGAACCGGCGAGCATTTTATGGGATTGGCCAAATCCAGCTTTGTCCATAACTTTTGCATGCCCAACGCCATCTGCACTTTGAAAGAATATTTGTTGGATTATGCCGCCCCGGAGACACGGCGTGCGGGAGAGGCCTTGATTGCAAATTATTTGCAGCAGATCACTGACGCGAAAACCCGGGAATTTTTGAATCAAGCCTTGCAAAAACTGGAGAACGGCGAACGGGACCAATACATCTAATAACGGAGATCAAAAAGATGGACTATCGAATGGAACATGATTTATTGGGTGAGCGCCAAGTGCCGGCCCATGCTTATTATGGGATTCATTCCTTGCGGGCTTTTGAAAACTTCTATTTGAGCGGGCGTCTGTTACATCCACAACTGATTATCGCTTTGGCGGAGGTTAAAAAGGCGGCGGCGTTCGCTAACCGGGAAGCCAGCCTGTTAAACGCTCCCCTCGTCAAGGCGATCTCCGGAGCATGTGATGAAGTGATCGCAGGTCGATGGCACGATCAGTTTATTGTCGATGCCTTGCAGGGAGGAGCCGGAACCTCGGCTAATATGAACGCCAATGAGGTGATTGCCAACCGAGCCATCGAGTTGTTAAACGGCCAAAAAGGCGATTACAGCCTGGTTCACCCTCTGGATCATGTGAATCTCAGCCAGTCCACCAACGATGTTTTTCCAACCGCGGTCCGGATTGCCGCCATCCGGTTATTAAAATCGGTCAGTGAAGGTTTTGCGGAGCTTCAAAGCGCTTTGCAGCAAAAAGAGGAAGCATTCGCCGGGATTGTCAAGATGGGCCGGACCGAGTTACAGGATGCCCTCCCGGTGATGCTTGGCCAGGAGTTTGGCGCTTACGCCCAGGCCATTGCCAGGGACCGCTGGCGGATTTATAAAGTGGAGGAACGGCTCCGCCAGGTCAATTTAGGCGGGACCGCCGTGGGTACGGGGCTTAATGCTGAGTGGAGTTATATTTTTGCGGTGACGGAGAAGATCCGGGAGATTACCGGTTTGGGGCTGGCCCGGACGGACTATTTAATGGATCCCAATCAAAATCAGGACGTCTTCGTCGAAGTATCCGGAATGCTGAAAACAGCGGCGGTAAATCTGGCCAAAATCGCCAATGATTTGCGGCTGATGTCTTCCGGTCCGGTGGGGGGCTTGAGTGAGATTCAGTTGCCCGGGTTACAGGCCGGTTCATCTCTCATGCCCGGCAAGGTCAATCCGGTCATTCCGGAAGCCGTCCGCCAGGCGGCCTATCAAGTCATCGCCAACGACCTGGCGATCACCATGGGGGCGCAAGCCGGAGAATTGGAGTTAAACGCCATGTTGCCAATGATTGCGGATAATCTCTTTAGCTCCCTGGATCTATTGCGCCAGGCAGTCCACTTGTTCAGCGAACGGTGCATCCGGGGAATATCCGCCGACGCGGAACATTGCCGGGTGGTGTTGGAGGAGAGTTTTGTTTACGCTACGGCCTTGACGCCTTATATTGGTTACGAACGGGCGGCTTTACTGGTTCAACAAGCAAAGGAAAGTAGGAAGACCATCCGTCAAGAAGCGCTGGCATCCGGATTATTTACCGCCGAAGATCTGGAACGGATCTTAGACCCTTATCAGTTAACCAAGCCGGGTATTCCCGGCAAGAACAGGATGAAATAATAAATTCAAAGTTACAATCAATCACTTTTTACCGGAGGTTTTCATGAGTAGCCTGAACGAAACACCTACCTCATCCCGGTTACAGATCGCCATATTCGGGCGGCGAAACGCTGGAAAATCAAGTTTGATCAATGCTTTGACCAATCAATCCGTGGCCCTGGTCTCCACGGAGCCGGGAACCACCACCGATCCGGTGGCGAAAGCCATGGAATTGCTGCCGTTGGGTCCGGTGGTGCTGATTGACACCGCCGGCCTCGATGATACGGGTCCTTTGGGTGAATTGAGGATCGGGCGGACTTATGAGGTGTTGAACCGCACCGATTTGGCATTGTTAGTGCTGGACAGCCAGACCGGAGTTGCCGGTTTTGAGGTGGAATTGCTTCAAACCATTCGGGCTAAAAATATTCCGATAATCGGGGTTATTAATAAAGTCGATCTGGCGGAATATACCGGCGCGGAACGCCTGAAGTGGCAGGAACAACTTCAGTTGGAACTGGTGGGGGTATCGGCGGTAACCGGAGCGGGCATCTCCGAATTGAAAATGGCAATCGTCCGGAATGCGCCGGGGGATGACCGGGAGCCGTTTTTAGCCGGTGACTTAATCAAGCCGGGTGACTTTGCGGTGCTGGTCATACCGATAGACAAGGCCGCGCCCAAAGGCCGTCTCATCCTCCCCCAGCAGCAAGTGATCCGGGATATTCTGGAACGGGACGGAATGGCGGTAGTGACCAAAGAATATGAACTCAAGGAAACGTTGGAGCATTTGGGAAAGAAACCGGCCATCGTCATTACCGATTCCCAAGCATTTTTGAAGGTAGCGGCGGATACGCCGCCGGATATTCCCTTAACTTCCTTTTCGATTCTATTCGCCCGTTATAAAGGGGACTTGCCGGAACTGGTCAAAGGCGCCAAAGCGATTGAACGAATCCGGCCCGGAGACCGGGTGCTGATTGCGGAAGGCTGTACCCATCACCGGCAATCGGATGATATCGGAACGGTGAAGATTCCCCGCTGGCTCCGGCAGTTAGTGGGCGGTGAAATCAATTTTGAATGGGCCAGCGGCCTGAGTTTGCCGAAAGATTTATCCCGGTACCGGCTGGTCATTCATTGCGGCGGTTGCATGCTCAACCGGCGGGAGATGGGGTACCGGGTGGCGCTGGCCAAAGAACAAGCCGTGCCGATTGTCAATTACGGGGTGTTCATCGCTTACACGCAAGGGGTCTTTCCCCGGGCCTTGCAGCCGTTTCCGGAACTGAAGTTCCTGTTGGACGAAGATTGGAAGTAGTACAATGGACAGTATTGGAGGGGATTATCATGGATGCTGATAAACGTTTGGGGGTTATCGCCATTATTTTGGAACGGCCTAAGGATGTACAGGAGAGAGTGAACAGTCTGATCAGTGAGTTCAATCAGATTGTGGTGGGCCGGATGGGAATTCCTTACCGGGAAAGAAATTTGGGAGTGCTCTCATTGATTGTGGACGGCTCTGAGAATGAGATCAACACCCTCACCGGAAGGTTGGGAAACATCGAAGGAGTTAGCGCCCGGGCCACCATGGCCCGAAAAATATAAAGGAGCAGCCGTGATGAGTAATAACGCCAATTATTTTGAAAACTATGACGGGCCGGTATTTTTTACAGACCGGGACCGGATTGTATCGCTCATCGCAAATCCGGGAGACGCCGAAGTCCGTCAAATTTTACAAGAAGCCGACCGGCTGCGGGCGGAGACAGTGGGCGGCGCGGTACATCTCCGGGGATTAATCGAGTTTTCAAACTACTGCCGGAACAACTGCTTATACTGTGGCTTACGGCGGGATAACCGGCAGGTATCACGTTACCGGATGACTCCGGCAGAGATAATTACCGCCGCCGAACATGGGGCCAGGCTCGGGTACAAAACAGTGGTTCTCCAATCCGGGGAAGACCTGACCTTTAGCGGGGAAGCGATTGCCGCGATTATCCGGGAGATCAAACGGCTTGGTTTGGTGGTCACATTGAGTATTGGCGAACGGGAACCCCGGGAATACGAATTATGGCGTTCCGCCGGGGCTGAACGGTATCTGATGCGGCATGAAACCGCCGATCCTCTTTTATATGAGCGGCTGCATCCCGGCCAGTCTCTGGTCCAAAGGGTGGCTCTGCTTAAAGTTTTAAATGAACTCGGTTATCAAGTGGGAACCGGCTTCATGGTCGGTCTTCCCGGACAAAACGCTGAGACTCTATGGTCGGATCTGGAACTGGCCCGGGAACTACAGGCGGAGATGGTGGGGATTGGCCCCTTTATTCCGCATCCCGGCACTCCCTTGGGACAGGAGCCGGGGGGGACCGTGGAGCAGACTTGCCTGATGGTGGCGTTGATAAGATTGGGGCTGCCTTATGCCTTGATCCCCGCTACCACCGCTCTGGGGAGCATTGATCCGCTGGGCCGGGAAGCGGCGCTCCGGGCCGGGGCCAATGTGGTGATGCCCAATCTCACGCCCAAAAAGTACCGGCCGGACTATCAGATTTACCCCAACAAGATCTGCCTGGGGGAGGAAGCCGCCGAGTGCCGTGGCTGCATCACCCGGAGAATCGAAGCCATCGGCCGGACCGTAGCCAATGATCCGGGGCATAATATGGCCTGGCTGAAGCGACAGCAGAATTAGCAACAGGTAGCTACTACGACATAGACAACCCGAGTAACCCTTTGGGATGACAGAAAAACGGGTCGTCCACGGAAACATAACATGTTTCTTGCTATTGTCGCGCGCGAAATTCAAGCGAGAATAAAAATTTGTGATAATTAAAACCCCGCAAGAAATTGAGCTGATAGCCTGAAGTGGAAAAATATTAACTGCCTGTCTCCGGGAACTCCGCAAGATAATCCGTCCAGGTATAACAACTATGTAAATCGATTACTTTGCAGATGACATCATTCAGTCCCATGGGGCGAAAGCCGAGCAAAAGGGTTACCAGGGCTATCCGGCAGTGCGGAAACGATTGTGTAAACCTCCGAAATCTGTCCCCCATTTAGCGCAATAAATCGGAGTTTCTTAGTCCGCTTTCATAATTGGCTATGGATGATTTACCACTTAGTAGAATTAAAAATTACTTTTTTGATATCTGGATAATATCCAATCAACAATTCTTTTTAAAACATCCGGTGAAAAAGTTTCCTCCGACTCTTTATACTGTTTGACTAGGGAAGTATACCCCTTGGTACATACGGAATCAGTTTTTTGAAATAAATGGTTTAAAGCCGGTTCTTTGATCAAGGTAACATCGCTGTTCCCCGCTTTTTTAAGCGCCTCTTCAATGGCTGATAAGTTTTCATCAGGTAAAACCTGGATATCATATTCACCAATCATCGCTAAAACCGGACATAAAACCTTGACCCAAGCATCAGCAGGATCATATTTAATAAAAAACCGATTCCATTCCGATGTTACCATTTCAATAGTGAAATACAAATTAAATTTTGCAATCAGGTTATACTTCCCATAAATATTATTATATATTTCTTTTAATTTTCTCTTTCTTACTTTTTGATTGGACTCGTTAATTATTATTTCTAAAGACTTTTTACTGAATTCGGCGTCTTTCGAACCATCCGCCAAGTCATTCCCTTGAGCGGTTGCGATTTGATATCCGTTTAACCCTGGCCCTGCAAGACTGATAATAAACCCTACCCTCTCATCTTCCGAAGCCACAATTGGAGCAATGACACCGCCCTCGCTATGTCCAATGATTCCAATAAATGATGTATCAATATTTTGATGATTGTAAAGAAAATCAAATGCCGCTTTGGTGTCTCCGGCGAAATCTCTGGTTGTAAACTTCCATCCTTGTTTGACAGGCATTTTATAATGACGGTCGTCATATCGTAATACAGCAATTCCAGCTTTTGTTAGATGATCAGCGATAACCAAAAATGGTTTATGACCAAGTATTTCCTCATCTCGGTTTTGTGCTCCCGACCCCGTAACTAATATTACGGCAGGAAAGACATTGGTTTCATCGGGAATGGTTAAGGTTCCGTTCAAAATAGTTCCATCGAAATTATTTTTGAAAGTCACTTCTTTCTCGACATACGAGAAAGGTTGAGTAGGTTCCTGTGGCTTTTTCTTTTTCATAACTAGTCCCCCTATTATCTTTTTAATCGATTTCGTTCAGTCAACGAACATTTCCTTAATAATGCCTTTTACTTCTATTATTTCTTCGGGATTTAAATTTCCGATCTTCCCGCAAAGCCAGGTTTTGCCAATGGCCCGAATCTGGTCCAATACAATCCAACCATCTACATCATTCACTATCAATTTAACACGGGTAGGATATCCTTCTCTTCCCCGGCTTGTCACCGGAGCGATAATAATTGTTTGAAAGTGATCGTTCATTTCTGAAGGTGAAATAATTACGCACTACATTCGTAATGTGCAAAGATTGTATCATTGTTTTCGCTTTTTCAATAGAGGTTTCGGATATGTCAATTGAAGTAAAATGGCATGAAGGATTTTTGGAAGCGGTTATTTTTGTCTGAGAACCGGCACCGCAACCGGCCTCCAATATTTCGCTCCGACTCGATGCCACACAGCCCTCTTGAAAGGGCCGGGAAAGGTATCATCGTTCTTGGCAACTCTAAAAATATTGTTAAATAATTGGAGGACTATGAGGTAAAAATACATGGGTAATTCAAAAAGAAAGGTTTGCGTTTATATATATGCTTTTTTAAAAGGGGGTTTTTGCCATATCAGTAATCTTTGTTGTAATTATTCGATCGGTAATCGCTTTCTTTGCTTTGCTAATTTTAGTCCGGTTGATGGGAAAACAACAAATGTCGGAATTGACTTTTTTTGATTACGTTGTGGGGATTACCATCGGTTCAATTGCGGCCACTTTATCGGTTCAACTCAATCAAAATACCATGGCTACCTTGGCGGGTTTAGGAGTATGGGCATTACTCCCGATCATGCTGGCTTATTTATGTCTAAAAAATATTTGGATTCGAAAAGTTGTGGAAGGGGAAGCTACTGTAGTCATTGAAAACGGTAAAATCCTGGAAGAATATTTGGCCAAAGCCCGTCTCTCGGTTGATGATTTATTAACCTTACTCCGGGCAAAAAACATATTTAACGTAGCTGATGTGGAATTCGCCTTACTTGAGTCCAACGGAAAACTCAGTATCCAGTTAAAATCCCAAAAACTACCGTTGACACCGGGGGACCTCAACTTGTCCACAAAATATGCCGGTTTGCCCACCGCGCTGATTGAAGATGGCAAGGTTTTAACCGATGCTCTGAAATCCTTGGGCTTGACCCGGGCCTGGCTCCAATTTCAACTGGGGAAACAAAATATAAAGGATCCTTCCCAAGTTTCATTAGCTCAGTTGGATACCACCGGAAATCTATATGTGGATTTACAAGGTGATCAACTATACTATATTATTTCCACCAATAGTTAGGAGGATTTTCTGTTGAAATCACCATTCATTTTTTTATTGTTGATTGGCTGTTTAACTTTGTCGTCTTGCGCCTTGTTTCGCCAACCTCTCGATAAGTGGAGTCATTTTTCCGATCATCTGGAAAAAACAGAACGTATGATCCGCAGTGAAAAATGGCAGGGCGCGGCGGAAAGCCTGCAAAAAGCAAAAACCGCCTGGAAACAAGTTAAGCCGTTCCTGCAGGTGGATATAGACCATGATTACGTAAATAATATCGAAGCCGATTTTATCCGGTTGCGGGGAAATATCGAAACCAAAGATAAGTCCGATTCACTGGAGAATATTCTGCTCATTCGGGACAACTGGAAAAATATTGGATCGATGTAATTCAATTTGATTCGGCCAATCGCGCTCCCTCATTTCGAGACTTCAGCCTAAATCCCGGGTAATCTTTCCCGGAAATTATGATATAATAGGAAAAACCGGATGTTTGAAGGCTCTTCATTGACTGACAAAAACCGGTTTGAATCAAGATTTGGGAGGGCGAACCAATATGAAACAATGGCGTTGCACGGTTTGCGGATATATTCACGTGGGGGACGCGCCGCCGGAAAAATGTCCGGTTTGCGGAGCGGGCTCGGAATATTTCGAGTTGATAGGCGAGGCGGCATCCGAAAATAATCAGCGTGAAATTGGGACTCCCGGAGCCGGTCCGGTAGCCGGCAGGAATCAGATCCAGGAAGTGCTGTTTCAGGTTCCCTGCGGTTTATTTATCGTAACCACGGTGGCCGGCGGCAAAAATAACGGAATGATTAATAATACGATGTTTCAGATCACCGACCAGCCGTTGCAAATACTGTTAGGGATGGATAAATCCCACCTAACCACGGAAATAATCGCAAAAAGTGGAATTTTTGCGATTATTTTTTTGAAACCGGACCAACTACCGCTGGTGAAACGGTTTGGGTTTCAATCCGGCCGGGAAACCGATAAGTTCACCGGGATTGGCTGGCGCCCGGGAGTGAGCGGTGCTCCAATCCTGGATGAGGCGGCAGGCTTCCTGGAATGTGAAGTTGACGCTCAGAAGACGCTTGATGCCGGGACGCATCAGGTGTTTCTGGCCAAGATTTTAACGGGCAGGATTGAACCGGAAGCGCCGGTATTGACATATCAGGAATACCGCCGCCGGAAGTCGGAATTGTGGGCTAATCAAAATGGCTGAATTCATAACTCTCGGAATTGAATCATCCTGTGATGAAACCGCAGTCGCGGTGGTGGCGGACGGGGTCGAGATTAAGAGCAACATTATTTCCTCGCAACTGGATCTGCACCGCTGCTTCGGGGGGGTAGTCCCGGAGTTGGCGGCCCGGTCTCATCTGGAAACGATCTTGCCCATCTACCGCCTGGCGGTGGAGGAAGCCGGGATCAGCCCGTCGGAGATCAATTTGATTGCGGCTACTTACGGCCCGGGGCTGGTGGGAAGTTTACTGGTTGGCCTTTCCTTTGCCAAAGGGCTGTCTCTCGCGGGGAATACTCCGTTTATCGGAGTTAATCATGTTGAGGGGCATATCTACGCCAATGTGCTGGAAAGGCCCCCGATCCAAACACCGGTGCTTTGTTTAACCGTTTCCGGCGGACACACGGATCTGTTATATGTGGAGAAATGGGGCGAATACAAAATTCTGGGCCGGACCCGCGATGATGCCGCCGGAGAGGCATTTGACAAAGTGGCCCGGGTTTTGGGGATGGGTTATCCCGGCGGCCCGGAAATTGACAAACTGGCGCGGGGAGTCACCGGCCGTCTTGAATTTGCCAAGCTGAAAGGGCTGTCCGGGACGTATGATTTTAGCTTCAGTGGTTTGAAAACGGCGGTGATCAATTATTTACACCATCAGAAACAAATGGGAGCGGATATTGATACTGTTCAAGTGGCGGCTAGCTTTCAGCAAACGGCCATCGCCCAACTGCTTGATAAACTCTTCAAAGCGGCCCGGGAATACCGGGTCCGGTCCATTCTCCTATCCGGCGGGGTGGCCGCCAATTCCTACCTGCGGGAACAATGCCGGGCGGAGGCGGACCAACTGGGGGTTGAAGTTTTTTACCCGGATCTGAAATTATGCACTGACAACGCGGCAATGATCGCTGCCGCAGGCCATTTTCGGTATCGTGCCGGGGATATTTCCGGATTGGAAATCACCGCGCAGCCGGATTTACGATTATAATGTGGACAATTTTAATTAGTCATTGATAATACTGGGTTTTACAAGGATAGTTATATACAGGTCAAATTGTTCATAACTTGTGCATAATGTGAATAACCCGCTGAAAAATAGAAATTATGCCACTGAAATTGTGGATAACTTGTGGAAATTGTGGAGAACTATTGACTCGCGTGAATTCCAGGAACGCCTTCGGAGATGGAATTAGGAATCGTAATCATTTGGAACCTGTGATAGAACATACTTTTGGGTCCACTGAAATTTTACATAATAAACGTTAACACAATTTTAATTGACATTGGGTATCATTAATTGTTATAAAAGAGGGTTTCATGCGTTGGGACGATTTTGCAGGCGTGGATTTAGAGGTGTTAACCGCCCCGGAGGTTTTGGAAAGGGGTATTAATTACTACCGGAATGGGCATTTAATCACCCCGGTCCGGATTGATGATGCCCTTGCCGGAATAGTAATTGGTACCGGCGGCGATTATCAAGCCCGGTTGTGGATTGAAGGCGAAAAAATCCATAGCCGGTGTAGTTGCCCTTACCCCGATTTTTGTAAACATTTAGTGGCTTTGGCTTATGGATGGCTAGAAAATAAGGCCTGTTTTATTGATTTGCGGCCGTTGTTGGATGAAGCTTTACAAGATACCTCCGGACTCCCCGGCTTGTTTACACAGCTGGTGTATCAAAATCCACTGAACTTTATGAAGCTGATGGATAACAGGCCGTTAACCGCCATTCCCCAGGCGTCTCCCCGAATATCCAGGGAAATGGTGAATTTGGTTCGGAATATTTTTAAAAATGCACCGTTATTCCGGCTAAGCCAAATTGAAACTTTACGGGATAAGTTAGCCCGAGCTGAAACATTACTCAATCAGGAATTGGCAATCGGCAATCCGGAAGCGATCCCGCTTCTTGTGGAGATGCTCCAGGGGATTACCGACATCTACAAGGAGAATAAACTTCCGGAGTTGGCCGCTTATTTGCGTGGCTTGCTTACTTTACCGGCTAAAACGGCCTCCCGGTTCACCAAAGAAGCCATTGGCGGGATTTATCCGTTAATATTGCAATATTATTTTGAACCGGATTTATGGGAGTTCAAGGAGGAATTTAAAGAAGCCCTGCTTGGGTATTATGAGGTCCATCCGGAATTTTTATCCCAATATCTTATGGATGGATGTACTATTGAACATCTGAATGCCGCACCGGAATCAAATAATATCGCGATTTTAAATTTAATCAGTTTATATGAACTGCTGACCGTGGAAGCGATTATCCAAAACAATTCCGGGTTAAACGGCCCATTGGAGAATGTAATCCAAAGCCTGAAGTCAACCGCGGAAGGCAGGTTATGGCTTATTGACCGGTTAATGGCCACCGACCCGGTAGAAAGCTACCGGTTAACCCGATCCGCTCTGGCGGGCGGCATGGAACCGAAACGGTCATTCCGTGACCGGTTAATTACGATACATTGCCGGCGGAGCGAGTTTAAGCAAGCCGCTTCATTAAGTTTTATTCAGTTTCAGGAGGAACCGAACTTCGAAGAGTACTTGCGCTTGAAAGACATTTTAAGGAACCACCCCTACGATTGGCAAAGTTATTTAAATAGACTCCGGACTTTTTTAGATAAAACCGGGAATGATCCTTTATGGTTACGGATCGCCATTGATTTGGGAGATTGCCCGGAAATTATCGCCCGGCTAAATGAAGCAACTCAAACACCGGCGTCGTTAATGGCGGTGGCTGACTTGCTTTTGGAAAACAGTGTGGTGGAGATGGCCGAAGTTTATCCACAAGTTATCCGGCTGTTATTGGAGGAAAAGATATTTTCATGTTGGAACGCCGCTTTGCGAATGATTACCGTATATAAGAAAATGTGCTTGCAAACGGGACGCACCGGGGAATGGGAAAATTTCCGAATGGCGTTGATGGGGGAACGCCCCGATGATGGACGCTTCCGGCGGAAGTTCGGAGGGATTTTAGGGGGGTGACCCAATATTTTCAAAAAAACATCCAATGAAAAAATTTAAGAAATAAAAGCCATTGACTTCAAAACCCAGCCGCGCTATACTGTTATTAATCCCTTTTGGGTGGTTGATTATTGTTATTTTTCTACCAAAAATATTATCGCATCTGGCGGATGAAGAGGTCTTACAACGCGGATGACTATCAGAGAGGGAGGCTATAAGCTGCAAGCCTTCCAGCCCATTGGCGTTGAAGTCCGGGACCGTTTTAAGTCCCGGGTACGATAGATACCACCTCGGACGCTCCGGCTAAATAACCGGCGCACTGGCAGTGATAAAGGCCAATTTAAGTGGGCCAAGCGCTAGCGTAGTAAAATGTGCTTTAGCAAAATTGGCCAATTAGGGTGGAACCACGGTTACCCCGTCCCTTTAATTCGCGTAGACGTGATAGGGACGGGGTATTTTATTTTCCGTTCCGATACGCCGGATTCAGATCCAAAATAAACACAGAAACGGACGTGACCGATTTGATTCTAGACAAATGTGCCGGAGGGTTGGTTTTTTACCAATCGCGATTGGTGGTTTTGGAGCGTTTCAATAAAGTATGGCTCTTTCCCAAAGGACATATCGATCCCGGAGAAACCGCCCCAGAAGCGGCAATCCGGGAAGTTCGGGAAGAATGCGGCTTGACGGCCCGAATTTTGGCGGAGATGGGCGAAACGTCATATTCTTTTCTAGAGAAAGAGCAGGAACATTTTAAAACGGTCCAATGGTTCCTGATGGAAGGCATTTCCGGTGAAATCGCCTTTGAAAAAGATTTCTTTACGGCGGTGGATTTGATCACCGAATCGGAGCTTAGCCGGTTAACTTTTGAAATTGACCGGGAATTGGGCCGGAAAGGTTTTCAAATCTATCAAAAGATTAAAGCCTAGGTTATTCATAAAATCTAGAAAATACTGTTCTCCCTGTCTATAAAACTTGATTTTAGACGGATTTACAGGATTAACAAGATTAAAAACGGAGTGTAAAAAGTGAAAGGAGTTGGAAGCCATGAAAGTGATTTTTCCTGATCAAAGTGTCCGGGAGTATCCGGATGGAACCACTTCTTTGCAAGTCGCCCAATCCATCGGCGAGCGGCTTGCCAAAGAAGTCATTGCCGCCAAAGCCAATGAGAACCTGGTGGACTTACAGCAGCCACTCGGCGGGGAAGTGAATTTACGCCTGATTAAACCTGGTGACCCGGAAGGTTTGGAGATTATACGGCACTCCGCCTCCCATGTGATGGCCCAGGCGGTGCGACACTTGTACCCCGGAGTGAAACTGGCCATCGGGCCGGCGATTGACAGTGGGTTTTATTATGATTTTGATCTGCCGGAACCATTAAAACCGGAGGATTTAGCTAAGATTGAATCCGAAATGGCCAAGATTATTGCCGCTGACCTGCCGTTTGAACGTTTTGAGATGAGCAAAACCGAAGCCCTGGAACACTTTAAAAAGGATGGCGAGAAGTATAAATACGAATTGGTGGAAAACCTGGAGGATGGCACCATCTCCTTTTATAAACAGGGAGATTTTACCGACCTGTGCCGGGGGCCTCATTTGCCCAGTACCGGACGTCTCAAGGCTTACAAGTTAATGTCCATCGCCGGGGCCTATTGGCGGGGCGACTCGTCCCGGGAGATGTTGCAGCGGATTTATGGAACCGCTTTTGCCAGCAAACAAGAATTGGACGATTACCTCAAGTTTCTGGAGGAAGCGGCCAAGCGGGATCACCGGAAACTTGGGAAAGAGTTGGATCTGTTCTCCATCGATGACCAGATCGGCGGTGGTTTGGTGCTATGGCACCCCAAAGGCTCCCGGGTCCGTCATGAACTGGAAAGCTTTTGGAAAGATGAACATTACAAGAACGGTTATGAATTAGTATATACTCCGCATGTGGGACGGAGCACACTCTGGGAAACCAGCGGTCATTTGGGTTTTTATAAAGAGAATATGTACGCTCCGATGGATGTGGAAGGCCAGCAGTATTTCGTCAAACCGATGAACTGCCCATTCCATATCGCTATCTATCAAAGTCGGGGCCGTTCCTACCGGGAACTGCCCTTCCGTTGGGCGGAACTGGGAACGGTCTACCGGTTTGAGCGGAGTGGTGTTTTGCATGGATTGATGCGAGTGCGTGGGTTTACCCAGGATGATGCTCATATCATTTGCCGCCAGGATCAGATGCCGGAGGAGATTGACCGGGTTCTTGACTTTTGTCTACAAATGATTCGTTCCTTCGGTTTTAAGGATTTCAAACTTTACTTGGCTACCCGTCCCAAGGAAAAATCAGTGGGTGAAGAAGCGTTATGGCAGGCGGCCACTGAAGCGTTACAGGCTGCGGTGGCCAAAACGGGTATTCCCACCGAGGTGGACGAAGGCGGCGGGGCGTTTTACGGGCCGAAAATCGACCTGAAGATCAAGGATGCCCTGGGACGGGAGTGGCAGTGTTCAACGATTCAATTCGACTTCAATGAGCCGGAACGGTTTGATATGACTTATAAAGGCAGCGATAGTGCTGATCACCGGCCGTACATGATTCATCGGGCGTTGTTCGGCTCCATCGAACGGTTTTTCGGCGTGTTGATTGAACATTATGAAGGTGCCTTCCCTCTGTGGCTGGCCCCGGTTCAGGCCATTGTACTGCCGGTTCTGCCGGAGCAACACGAATACAGCCGTAAGGTGATGGAAGAATTGCGGCAAGCCGGTATCCGGGCGGAGATGGATAACCGGAATGAAAAGATCGGGTACCGCATCCGGGAGGCCCAATTGCAAAAGATTCCGTATATGCTGGTGGTTGGTGAACGGGAATCCCAGGATGGAACTGTGGCGCTCCGTACCCGGAAAGACGGTGATCAAGGGGCGCAACAACTTGAGAAGGTGAAGGCTGAGATTTTGGAGTTAATTAAGAGTAAGCAATAGAGTTTTAAAGCGTCGTGGGAAGAGGTTCCCACGGCGCTTTTTGTTGGGGATAATTTGGCCCGGCGGGAGGATTTGTCCATTCACTCCAACGAAAATCGGCCATGATAATTTTCCTAACAATTACCTTACAAAATTTTGTCCGGGTTTCATTGCAAAAATAAGGAAGCTGATATATAATTTTGATTAATAAATCTCAAGTGGTTTTTTTACTATTTAATGGTTATTCATGAATACCCACTGGGATTGTATTTTACATTAAAATAAGGAGGGCATTGAATGAGGAGCAGACTTTTAACTTTGTTGGTGGTTTTGGTTTTAGCGGTTTCCTTAGTACCGGTTTACGGAGCCGGCACCATTAAGCTGGGTACCATTCAACCCATCAGTGGACAAGTATCGGCTTATGGAACGCAAACCAGAGATGCGATCATGATGGCGGTGGAAGAGATCAACGCCAAAGGGGGCATTCTTGGCAAGAAGATTGTAATGATCGTCGAAGACGATGAAGCCAGTCCCGACAAAACAATGAATGCCCTAAAAAAACTGGTGGCCAAAGATAAGATCGTCGGTTTTGTGGGCGCCTTAACCAGTAAATGCTCATTAGCGGTCACCCAATATGCCCAGGCCAAAAAAGTGATCATGATTTCTCCAACTTCAACCAATGATACGGTAACCGATGCCGGGGACTATATTTTCAGATCCTGCTATAAAGATTCCTTCCAGGGCCAAGTGGTCGCCCAATTCTCCTATGAAACACTGAAGGCCAAAAAAGCGGCCATCATCTATGATATCACCAATGACTACTCCAAAGGCTTAACCACTAACTTTACCGGCAAATTTAAAGCACTGGGCGGCACCGTGGTCGCCACCGAATCCTATAGCACCGGGGACAAGGATTTTAAAGCTCAGTTGACCAAGATCAAAGCGGCGAATCCGGATGTCTTGCTCATTCCCGACTATTATAGCACCATTTCCCTCATCGCCAAACAAGTAAGAGCCCAAGGATTGAATATTCCCATGGTGGGAGCCGATGGCTGGGATGAGATTACCAACAACGCCGGAGATGAAGTCCTGAATTGTTACTATAGCAACCATTATCATCCGGAAGCCAAAGATGCCGATGTCCAGACCTTTGTTAAAAAGTTCACCGCCAAATACAAAATTACCCCCAATGCTTTGGCGGCGTTAGGGTATGATGCCACGTACATCCTGGCCGAAGCCATTCAAAAGGCCGGTTCCACTGACCCTGTCAAGGTAAAAGCGGCCATGATGAAGACCAACCGTAAATTCGTCACCGGGAACATCAAGTTTGACGCGAAGCGGAATCCGGTAAAATCCGCGGTCATGTTAAAAATCGTCAAGGGCAAAGACGGTAAACTGACCACCGAATACGCCGGAACCGTCAATCCGTAAGAGAAAAAATCCACTTTAAAAAAGTAAGAAACTACGATATAATTAAAAAAAGCTTGGGGGAATGCAAATTCCCCCATTCTTTATAATTACCCGTTTTACCATAATAATCATATCGTTTTAACGGTATGAAAAATGATCCGACTCGAATATTAATTGAGTAATATTAGAGGTGAGCACATGGGCTTTCTTCAGGAATTTCTTCAGCAGTTGGTCAATGGTTTTTCCTTGGGTTTTATCTATGCTTTAATCGCTTTAGGGTATACCATGGTTTATGGTATCGCCAAACTCATCAATTTTGCCCACGGTGATGTACTTATGTTGGGGGCCTTTGGTGGGTTTTTTGTTTTAATCACGCTACTTTTAACTCCGGGGACATTCATCGTATCATTTATCATTTCCATGGTCATTTGCGCCATCATCGGGGTGATGATTGAACGGACCTGTTACAAACCATTGCGTAGTGCCCCCCGGATCAATACCTTGATTACCGCTATCGGAGTTTCAATGTTTTTAGTGAATGGGGCCCGGGTCTTTCCTCCGATTGGGCCCAATCCCAAACAATTCCCGATTTTTCCGGAAAAATATCAGCAAATTAAACTGGATTTCATGGGAATTCATATCAGCCAAACTGATATTATCATATTTTCGATGGCGATTCTATTAATGTTTATCTTAAACCAGGTTGTCAATCATACCAAAATTGGGAAAGCCATGCGGGCGGTATCTTTTGATCGAGAGGCCGCTTATTTAATGGGAATTAACGTAAACCAAATAATTTCCTTTACATTCGCCATCGGATCCGCATTGGCAGCGGCAGCGGGCATCCTTTTCGCCACCGCATATCCCCAAGTAGAACCCTATATGGGTATGATGCCTGGAATCAAAGCGTTTGTCGCGGCAGTTCTGGGGGGGATCGGCAGCATTCCGGGAGCCATGGTTGGTGGTGTCATTTTAGGAGTGGCGGAGACGCTAACCAAAGGTTTTATATCATCAAAGCTGGCCGATGCCATCGTTTTCGGAATATTAATCGTAATTCTGGTGGTAAAACCTTCCGGTATATTTGGCCGAAATGTCAGTGAGAAGGTTTAGGTGGTGAATATGAGCAAAACTCTAAAACAAATCATGCTAACCGGTTTTACCGTAGTTGGATTCCTCATTGTGAATGTCCTGGTTTACTTTGGAATCATCGATGAATATACGGCTCAAATATTAACACTGGCCGGCATCAATGTTATTATTGCCTTGGGCCTGAATCTGATATCCGGTTTTACCGGCCAATTGGCCCTGGGTCATGCCGGTTTTATGGCCATTGGCGCCTATGCCACCGCTTATTTTGTGATGCACTTTCATGTTACCCCATTTTGGTGGCCATTTTTAGTGGGTGGCGCTATCTTGGCCGGTGGGGTGATCACAGCTATATTTGGTTTCGTCATTGGTTTTCCAACGTTGCGTTTAAAAGGAGATTATTTGGCAATTGTAACGTTGGGGTTTGGGGAGATTATCCGAGTTTTGCTGATCAACATGGAGGGTATTACGGGTGGAGCCGCCGGTTTGAAAGGCATTCCGCTCTTTACCAATGACTTCACTTGGGGACCGGCGGTCTCTTTGACCTGGATATTTATTTTTATGATATTCATTATTTTGTTGGTGAATAATCTGATTAAATCTTCACCGGGCCGGGCCATTGTTTCCATCCGGGAAGATGAAATTGCAGCGGATTCCATGGGGATTAACATTTTCTATTATAAAATGTCCTCGTTTACATTGTCGGCATTCATCGCTGGTATCGGCGGTGGGTTATACGCTTTGTTTTTTGGATACCTGAATCCGACTATGTTTAATTTCATGAAATCTCTCGATTTTCTGGTCATCGTAGTCCTAGGGGGTATGGGGAGTATTATAGGGACCGTGGCCACTGGATTTATTATCACTTATCTGCAGGAGTTCTTACGAATATTGCAAGATTATCGTTTGGTAATTTATCCGTTGATTTTAATTCTAATCATGCTGTTTAAACCCACCGGTTTGATTGGGATACTGCAAGATACCAAGGCATTCATCAAGAAAAAAATCCCTTCCAAAGAGATGCGAAAGAAAGGTGAAAGCAATGGACATATTACGGATTAACAACCTCTCGATTAATTTTGGTGGTTTAAAAGCCGTCTCCAACTTTAACCTTTCGCTTCACGAGAGGGAGTTGGTGGCACTCATCGGTCCCAACGGTGCTGGAAAAACGACGGTTTTTAATATGATCACCGGAGTTTATAAGCCAACTGAAGGGGAAATTCAATTCATCACCAAGTCGGGCCGGGAGAAAAATATCGTTGGATTAAAACCCTATCAAATCACCAAGCTCGGCATGGCCCGAACCTTCCAAAATATCCGGCTGTTTAAGGATTTGACGGTGTTGGACAATGTGCGGATCGCTTATCATTTCAGCATTAATTATAATTCCGCCCATGCCATTTTCCGGTTGCCCCGGTACTACGCTGAGGAGGCTAAAATTACCAAGGACGCTTTGGATTTGCTGAAGATCTTTAATATTGACCAAAAACAAAATGAGTTGGCCAAAAACCTGCCGTATGGTGAACAAAGGAAGCTGGAGATCACCCGGGCTTTGGCGACCAATCCCAAATTACTGTTACTGGATGAGCCGGCGGCCGGGATGAATCCCCAGGAAACCCAGGAACTAATGCGATTAATCCAATTCATTCGCTCCCAGTTCAATCTGACCATTTTATTGGTGGAACATGATATGAATCTGGTGATGGGGATCTGTGAACGGATTATTGTGCTGGATTACGGATTAACCATTGCCGAAGGCACACCCACCGAAATAAGCCAAAATCCTAAGGTCATTAAGGCCTATCTGGGAGAGGAGGTCGAAGCCGGTGCTTAGCGTAAAAAATTTAAATGTCTTTTACGGGGCCATCCATGCATTGCATGATATACAATTTGAAGTGGAAAACGGGGAGATCGTGACCTTGATTGGAGCCAACGGCGCCGGGAAAACCACCGCTTTGCATAGTGTTTCAGGATTAATCCTTCCCAAAACCGGAGTTATTCAATTTATGGGGCAAACTTTAAATGGAATATCGCCGCACCGTATTGTGGAAATGGGATTGGCGCAAGTTCCCGAAGGGCGTCGTATTTTCGCCAATTTAACCGTAATGGAAAATCTGGAGATGGGCGCTTACATCCGGAAAGATTATCAGGCCGTAAAACAAGATTACGAAACGGTCTTCGCCCGTTTTCCCCGCCTTCGGGAACGCCGGAAACAAATTGCCGGGACGCTCAGCGGCGGAGAACAGCAGATGTTGGCCATCGGCCGTACTTTAATGGCCCGCCCCAAACTCATGCTGATGGATGAACCTTCCATGGGTCTTGCGCCCTTATTGGTCAAAGAAATCTTTGAAATCATCAAGGAGATTAACCAGACAGGCACTACGATTTTACTGGTGGAACAAAATGCCCACATGGCTTTATCCATAGCTCATCGCGCTTATGTTCTGGAAACAGGACGGATCGTTTTGGAAGGACCGGCCAAGGAACTGGCTCAAAATGAGCAGATACGGAAGGCTTATTTGGGAGGATAAACAGTTCAGTCGTGTTTCGAATCGGATTGATACTTTTACTCGGGAATGAGTTTTGTGTCATATTTAATATTATACAATTGTTGCCGAAAATATATGGGGATGAACAATAAACATGGTTATATCCATTTTGCGGAAAACAGTCCGGCGGACGATTCCCACAAGTCTGTGAAAATTTGACAAAGGAGAGGATGCGTAATGTTTGTAAAAGAACGAATGACGGCCAATCCGATTACAACCACCGAAAATACTCCAATCGCAGAAGCTGGTGAAATACTTCGTAAGTATGGTTTCGCAAGATTGCCAGTGATTCGAGATGATAAACTGGTGGGGATCATTACCCGCAACGATTTATTAAAAGTATCCCCATCCGAGGCAACCACACTGAGTGTTTGGGAACTTAATTATGTATTATCCAAATTAACGGTGAAGGAAGCCATGACCAAGAATCCGATCACCATCAAACCGGAAGACACCTTGGAAGAAGCAGCTCTGATTATGCGGGAACGGGGGGTTGGAGCTCTTCCGGTGGCCGATGAGAAAGGAAAGCTGGTAGGTATCATTACTGAATCGGATATCTTTGACGCTTTTTTGGATTTGATGGGTTTAAAACATACCGGTACCCGTTTGACAATCGATCTGGAAAACCGGATTGGGGTAATTGCCGATATTACGGAAACGATTAAAGTCAACGGCATCAGTATCATCTCCATGGCGCTCTTTCACCGGACAAAAGCTACCGGTGAATTGGTACTCCGGCTGGATAGCTCCCAATCGGAGAAATTAATTAACGATTTAAAAGTAAAAGGGTATAAGATTATGCATATTGCCAAGTGGAATTAAAAAAGCTGCAAATAATGTTTGCGTTTGTGATCACATTTTGGTATAATATTAAAGTCCGTAAAAACTACGGTCCTTTTTTTCCGAAACATCGTTATGTTTCAAGGATTTCATTCGAGGATAACTGGATGATCGGGAAATTAACAGCATTCATGCAGGGGAGAGATTAAGAGTGGAAACTTATTTTGCTAAACCAGAAGACCTCAAGCGCAAATGGTATCTGGTTGACGCCGAAGGTAAAACTTTAGGGCGTCTCGCCACCCAAGTGGCGACAATCTTGCGTGGTAAGCACAAGCCGGAATTTACACCGAATGTAGACTGTGGTGATCATGTGATCATCATCAACGCCGAGAAAGTTGTTTTGACAGGGAAAAAAGCCAAAGACAAGATCCATTATACTCATTCAATGTATCCGGGCGGCTTAAAAGCTATCCAGTACGGCAAACTACTAGAGACGAAACCGGTGTACGCGCTGACCAAAACAATTTGGGGAATGCTACCGCACAACCGCTTAGGCCGCAAGATGATTAAAAAATTGAAGGTTTACCGGGGCAACGAGCATCCACATCAAGCTCAGGTTCCGGAAAAACTCGAAATTGAGGCCTAAGAAAGGAGAGATAATCGATGCCACGCGCAAAAAAAACTGCCAAATCAGTATACTACGGTACTGGGAGACGGAAATGTTCCGTTGCTAAAGTAAGAGTAATGACCGGTCAGGGTAATATCCTGGTCAATGGGAAGCAGATTTCGGATTATTTTGGACGCAAAGTGCTGGAATTAACAGCTAAGCAACCATTGTCCCTGACTGCCACCGAAGATAAATATGACATTTATATAAGCGTTCATGGCGGAGGGATCGCCGGTCAAGCCGGAGCGGTAAGACATGGCATTTCCCGGGCTTTATTGAAAGTAGACGGCGAGTTCCGTTTGCCGTTGAAAAGAGCCGGATTCCTGACCCGTGACCCGCGTATGAAGGAACGACGTAAATATGGTCTGAAAAAAGCCCGTAAAGCGCCGCAATATTCAAAACGTTAGTTTTAAAAAACGAAGTTTTAAACTCACGACCGAAAGGTCGTGTTTTCTTTTCGAAGGTAAATTAAACGGGTGAGGTCGGACGGCAATGAAACGCACTTTAATTGTCGGTGGTGGTCCGGTAAATATGGAACTGCTTAATCAAGAACTGGCTAAAAAACCGGATTTGTTAATCGCAGCCGATTATGGCGGTTTTTATTTCGATGAGTTGGGAATTATTCCCCAAGTGTTGATTGGTGATTTTGATTCATTATCTTCACCCATAGTGGATAAGCTAATAAACGCCGGAGTCAAAGTCATTCCGTATTCCCCTCAAAAAGATGAGACTGACATGGAACTGGCTGTGGATTTTGCTATCCTTGAGGGTTCAAGTTCAATTATTATATTGGGTGGACTTGGGCGCCGTCTTGACCACACTCTAAGCAATATCGGGTTATTTTTGAAAGCCCTGGCCCACAAAGTCGAAATCCATTTGTTGGATGAAGTCCATGATATTACAGCCATCGATTCCCGGATAGTTTTGGAAAGAAGAACAGGATGGGCTGTTTCGCTAATTCCTTTAACAGAGAAAGTGAGCGGCGTATCCACTTCCGGATTGCTTTATCCACTGAATAAGGCGGATTTATTTTTTGAAAAATCCCGGGGAATTCACAATGAATTTATCGCAGAGACCGCTATCGTAGAGGTGGCTGAGGGGATATTATTGGTGATTTTATTTAAGGAATCATAAAACCTCCAATCTGTTTTGTCGTATGAAAAAGTTTAATTCCATTGACTGAAATTAGCCATACTGTGTATAATAAGTATAGAAGGAAAAATTTATTATAATAATGTTGGTGATAGCTAAGATGGCGCAAGCCAAGCGGATAATGGTCAGCTTGCCGGGTACTCTCCTGCAAGAGGTTGATGGAATTGTTCGCCGGGAAACCGGGAATCGTAGTGCCTTTGTTCGTGAGGCGATGTTGCTTCTTATTGCGGAGCGCCGCCGCCATGAGCGGATAGAGAGATGCCGGATCGGTTATGAGAAGGTTGGCAAGTTGAATTTGGCGATTGCCGAGGATGGATTGGCCGAGGATTTTCACGATCTGGAAAAATACGAAGATTATTTAACGGATGCGCGCCCCGGGAGCGAAGGGAATCGTGATTGATGATCCGCCGCGGTGACATTTTTTATGCAAATTTAAATCCGGTGCTGGGTTCGGAGCAAGGCGGCCTTCGGCCTGTATTGATTATACAAAATGATATCGGAAATACCTATAGTCCCACAACCATCGTTGCTGCCATTACTTCCAAGATTAAACGAGCCAAATTACCTACCCATATTGAGATCAGCGCAGCTCAATATAAGCTCGAGAAGGATTCCGTAATCCTTTTGGAACAGTTGCGGACCATCGACAAACAACGCTTGAAAGAGCGAATCGCCCGGCTTGATGATCAAACCATGGAAAATGTCAATGGAGCCATCAGTATTAGCCTTGGGTTGATTGAAGTTTCATAAATTTTTTATTTTTAAGTAAACGATTACACAATCAAACCGAAAGAACTAAATTTTAAAAAAAAATTATTCACTATTTACTCAGGATATATTAGGATTTATAATCAATTTATGAAGAAAAAACCGGGGGAAATGAAACATCCCGTTACGAAGGCATGCTGCGTCGAATGGCATTGCTTTTTATGGGCGGTAATTTCCCCAATATTTCTACTCAATAAATGATGTATCATTTTACAATGGGCTTCGTTTCATTTAAAATGACACCATGTAAAAACCGATCAAGGAGGTGAGGTACAGCCATATTAATCAAGTTTACGGGATGTTTTGAACTTTGTCTAGCTTGCATAAAGTGAAGAAACACCACATTAACATTAGGTAACAAAGACATCACCTGGTTATCGAAAGAGAGGAGCAGAAGGATGAAAAAATTGAATACAAAATTATGGATTACAGTAACACTATTCGTTGCGGTCATTGCCATATCCGCGTTTTCAGTATCAATCTTTGCAGCAACCGATTACTCAACCGCTTTGAAATATGCGATATATTTTTATGATGCCAATAAATGCGGTCCGAACGCAGCCACCAATAACGTATTCAGCAGTTGGCGGGGCGCCTGCCATACCACTGACGGCGGTGATGTAGGCTTAGACCTGACCGGCGGGTATCATGACGCCGGTGACCATGTCAAATTCGGATTGCCGCAAGGTTATTCCGCTTCCGTCTTAGGGTGGTCATTATATGAATTCAGAGATGCGTTTGATTCAACCGGCAATGCCACCAAGATGCTCTCTACCATGAAGTATTTTACCGATTACTTCCTGGCGAGCCACCCCAGCGCCAATGTTTTTTATTACCAAGTGGGTGAAGGCAATGCGGATCATACATACTGGGGGCCGCCCGAACAGCAAACCGGATCCCGCCCCACTTATTATGTGGCCAATACCAGCAGTCCCGCTTCCGATGTTTTAGGCCAGACCTCCGCAGCCCTGAGCTTGATGTATCTTAATTACAAAAGCACCGATGCCACTTATGCCAACCGATGCTTACAAGCCGCCAAGGAGTTATATAATTTAGGAAAAACTTATAAAGGAGCCGGTGGTGGGCAGTCTTTCTATCAATCCAGTTCCTATTGGGATGATTTATCCTGGGCCGCCACCTGGTTATATGTGATTGAAGGAACCAGCTCGTATCTTACCGAGATCGACAGCTACTTGTCAAACAACACTCAGCAGGGAACCAGCCCTTATCAGAACAAATGGACCATGTGTTGGGACGATTCCTATATGGCGGTATTTTGCAAGTTAGCGGAAGTGACCGGACAGCAGAAATTTAAGGACGCCATGGTTTATAATCTTGATTATTGGAAAAACACCCTGACCAAGAGCCCCGCCGGAATGCGTTATTTGCATAACTGGGGTGTATTACGGTACAACATGTCGGCTTCAATGCTGGCTTTGCTGTATTACCGGCAAACAGGCGATACCACTCTTACCGCTTTTGCCAAATCCCAAATCGATTATGTATTCTCCAATCCTTCCGGTATGTCATATGAGATTGGATACGGCAGTTCATGGCCGCAACATCCGCATCACCGGGCAGCCAATGGTTATACCTATGCCAACGGGGATAACGCAAAACCGGCGCAGCATACTTTGACCGGTGCTTTGGTCGGCGGTCCCGATCAGTCCGACAATTATATCGATGATGTAAACCAATATCAATATACGGAAGTGGCCATTGATTATAATGCCGGTTTTGTTGGCGCCCTGGCCGGTGCGGTAAAATATCTTAGTGGCGGAGTGATTACAACTCCAACCCCGACCCCGGTTCGAACTGCTACGCCTGTGGTGACAGCGACTCCCATCATTACAGCAACACCTGTAACAACTACGACTCCGACTCCGGTTCGGACCGCAACCCCGACACCGGTTACCGTGACCCCGACGCCCGTAGTAAGGACTCCGACTCCGGTTATCGTGACCCCGACGCCTGTAGTAGCGACCCCGACTCCGGGTACCGGTAATTATGTGGTAACCTATAGTATGAACGACTGGGGCAGCGGAGCTACAGTCAACATAACCATTAAAAACAATACTTCCACGGCGGTTAATGGCTGGACTTTGGCCTGGACC
>JAEZJQ010000061.1 GCA_023436305.1 Bacillota bacterium | reverse complement strand
AATTCTAAAGGAGGATGCAGTGGCAATGGAAAAGATTCCAAACCGTTCGGAAGCTTTGGCTTTGTTTCGGAAATATAACCAAAGTGACAGCTTGATGAAACACGCTTTGGCGGTGGAAGCGGTGATGATCCATTTCGCGGAGCTTTTGAGTGAGGAACCGGAGAAATGGGGAATTATCGGACTGGTCCATGATTTGGACTATGAAAAATATCCGGAGCAACATTGTAAGAAAGTCCGGGAGATATTGGCGGCGGAAGGCTGGCCGGAAAGTTACATCCGGGCCGTTCAAAGCCATGGTTGGGGGCTTTGTTCCGATGTGGAACCCGTGGAGAAAATGGAACAGGTCTTATATACCATCGATGAACTGACCGGCCTCGTTGTGGCCGCGGTGCTGGTCAGGCCCAGTAAAAGCATTCATGATCTGGAAGTAAAATCGGTGAAAAAACGCTGGAAAGAGAAGAGTTTCGCCGCCGGAGTCAACCGGGAGATTATCGAGACGGGCGCCCGGATGCTGGGAATGGATCTGGACAAGGTCATTGCCGAGACCATCCTCGCTATGAAAAAAGTGGCCCCGGATATTGGGCTTCAAGGAATGTAAGCAATTCCGCACAGACTCCTAGTCAACTTTTTGGAAAAAATTTGATTGAAGCCGGGCTTCAATATGATATAATAGGTAAAAGTTAATTATTAATGAGTTTTGGATTTTTCAGGAGAAGATTATGGTATTCAGATTTTTATTATTTTTAATAAAAATTTTGGAACGGCCATAGTAGTCAGGGAGTGTTAGTATGAAACACCTTAAATTTTTAAAGGCGTTTCTTTTTATTGATATGCTGGTGATTCTGTTGCTCCTTGGAGGTCAACTTTGGTTAAGCATCAACCATAATAATTTCGGGAACCGGCAACTGATTGTCCATATATCCGCCATATTGTCGCTTCTTTTTTTGGGTTTTTCCTGCTGGTATTTTTCGCAAAAGTTAACGGTTTGCCTTTCGCAAGAGCAGTTATTGAAAAAGACCGAACGCACTCAATTTGAAGAGAGCCAAAAATTGATTCATGTGCTTCAATCACAGCGGCACGATTTCCGTAATCAGTTACAAGTCATAAAAGTATTGGCCCAGTTAAATAAAAACGCTGAAATTGTGCAATACATTCAAGATTGCGATGTGGTGTTGAATTTTACCGGCGCCATCGCCTCGCAGATTGATAATCCGATTATTTCGGCCATGTTGTTGGTTTTTTCGGCCCAGGCGAAAGAAAAAAGTATCTGTTTCAATGTGGACTCGGATTTGGATTTTTGCAAATTTACGCTGCCGCCGGTGAAGATCACCAGTATTTTGGGGAATATTATCCAAAATGCCATCGAGGCGTTAGAAAAGGAAGAGGGTCCGGAACGGGCGATTCAAGTAACGATTTGGGAAACATCGGATTGTTATTACTTTTTGATCTGGAACAATGGCCCGGTGATTTGTAAAAACATCCGGGAGAAGATATTTGCGCCGGGCTTCTCCACCAAAAGCAGCACCGGTTTAGGCTTATCCATCGTCAAGGAATTAATCTCCGAACTCGATGGGAAGATAACCGTCACCAGTACCCAAGAACTAGGTACCGAATTTAAAATCGCCATTCCGAAAATGGACGGCCGAACCAAACACTAATCGGACAATAATCGTTTTCCAAGTTCGCGACAAAATTATATGAAAGATATGGATTTCGGAAACCGCTTCCAGGGTATACTATCCTTGTTCAATAAAATCATTCAAGGAGGTAAAAGTTATGCCCCGCAAAAAAATGGAAGAAGTTGTCGATGGAATTTATTTGGATCCGGTGCCGATCACTTTGGGAGATGAACTAAAAATTAAGTATAAAGGAGCTCTAGCCGAATCAGCCTCCGGTAAAATATACCTTCATGCCGGTTTCGGTTCCGAGAGCTGGGAAAAGGTCCTGGATGTCCCGATGAAAAAAACCAGGGACGGCGGCTGGGCGGTGACTATTCAAGTGGATGAACCGGCGAATCTGAATTTTTGTTTCCGGGATGACGCCCAAAACTGGGATAATAATCAAGGTAGAAACTGGTCTTATCAGGTGCATGGCCGGGAACGGGAGGACGAACAGGTGCTCATATAAGATTTCTTGGAAAGTTTGAAGCGGGGACTCCGGATTCCATGGTAAAGCCTATTGGCCGAATGCAGGTGTTGGCGAATTAAACCTTTGGCATCGTTGGCGAATATTACATAAAGGATTGTCAGGCCGAAAACCGAAATTACTCCACAACTACTATATGGAGTGATTTTTTTATGAAAAAAATATTGATTTTTGTGGTGTTTATCATCATTTTTATGGCCGTATTAATCCCCAGTATCGCCGAACCCACCGATGTAGTCCTGGATCAACAGGTGGAGTTGGGAGTGCCCGGGACATTTAATCTGGTTGATGCCGATGAGGACCGGAAAGCGGAGTCGCTGAAGTTTCGATTGGAGATCAAAGCTTATCGGGAAGGGGATTTCCTGGTTTCCGGGAATTTGGAGGGAATGAAGAACGGGCACTGGATAGCGCTGGCCACCACCGTGGTCCCTTTTCAATGGTCACCCAAAAACACCATGCTGGAGCTTGAATTTATGGCCGATAATATCGTGAAATACAAGGTTCCCGGCCCTTATCGGGTGACCCTTTCCCTCAAGGACGGCGAAATGGAACTGCCCGCTCAAATTGCCGGCTTTTCCCAAAAATACGCCTGGAAGGATTTCAGTGGCGCCGGAACCATAACCTCCGGGGAGATTAATACTATGAATGCGGCCAAAACCGCCGCTGAAACCTGGGCAAGGTTCCAATCCTTCGACCCTGGGAACTTAACCGGGATTAGTTATAATTATGATCGCTGGCAGTTGGATTACCGGAAGCAATCCGGGGAGGTCACGCGCTTTCTGGTGAGCCCGGAAGGGAAAGTGGAGATGATGAGAATTTCGGCGCCCCGATCGTAAAATTGGATTCGTTCAACCGGGCCGCTTTGATTGTCTCAATCAAGTGGCTTTTTTTCACCTGCCGGGATTGAAAGTATTATCGTTACTAAAAATCAGGGTTCCCCCATCCTTGGGAAAACCCTGATTTTTTTTATAAAACCTTACCCGGCAAAATAATGATTTCCAATCCGGGTATGGATGGGCCGGCTCCAGATCCAGCTTGAATAAGTCTTCGCAGGATTGTAAAAGTATAACGCCCCATAAGTCGGATCCCATCCTTGCAAAGCGAGTTTGGCAGCCTTGTAAGCGGAAGCTGTCGGTTCGCTCCAGATATACCCGTTGGATACCGACTCGAATTCACCGTTTCGGAACACGTTGGCCGAAATACTTTTCGGGAATCTACCCGATCGAATCCGGTTTAATAATACCGCCGCCACCGCCACCTGGCCCTTTAGCGGTTCACCACCGGCTTCGGCATGGATTACCCGGACCAGAATCTGATATTGGGTACCATTAACCGGTAAAGCGGTATTGCCGGAGTTTACCGGTTGAGACCTTTGAGTATTTGATTGGTAATTCCGGTTTTGGGCAGTCGTTAGCCGGTTAGCCTGATATAATTGCGGATTGTTAACTACAGCCCGAGTTTGATCTTTCGGGTTCGTTTTGATTTTCACTATATTTGGCTTCCTTGTTTTTTCCGTTACATCCATCATCGATATCAGGCCGCTTATGCCGGTATTGAATAATAAGCAAGCGATCAATAGATAGACAATGGATTTATGAACGATTTTTTGATAAGTCATGGCAAAAGCTCCTTTCTATCAATAGTTTGTAAATCGAATTATAGCAAAAAATATCCTGGAAGACGACCGGAAACGGTTGGTAACCATTTTATTTTCTAAATCGAAGCAGGATAATTGGCTTTTTGGTAAAAAATAGACTATCAACAGAATTAAGATTGGAGTGTTCGGTATGGATTTGTTCTCAAACAGTGCGGACCAGAACCGGCAAAAGGAAGCGCCTTTGGCGGCGCGGATGCGGCCGCGTAACTTGAGTGAGTTCGTGGGGCAAGAGGAGATTGTGGGGGAAGGGCGGTTGCTTAGGCGGGCAATTGAGTCAGACCGGCTGAACTCCATGATTTTTTATGGCCCACCCGGTACCGGCAAAACTACCCTGGCGGAGATCATCGCGGGTACCACCCGTTCCCATTTTGAGCGGCTGAACGCGGTCACGGCGGGGGTGGCGGATATCCGGCGGGTAATCGGCGAGGCCAAGGAACGTTATAATTTTTATCAGCAAAAGACCATGTTGTTTGTGGATGAGATTCATCGTTTCAATAAATCCCAGCAAGATGCGTTGCTGCCGGCGGTGGAGGAAGGGACTATTTTAATGATCGGCGCCACCACCGAAAATCCATTGTACGAGGTCAATTCTCCCCTGGTGTCCCGGAGCATGATCTTTCGGATGGCTCCACTGTCTGCGGAACATTTAAAACAGATTATCCTCGGTGCGCTTAGCGATCAGGAGCGGGGTCTGGCCGATTATCATGTGGAATTGGCCCCGGATGCTTTGGAACATTTGGTTAACCTATCCAATGGAGATGCCCGAATCGTTTTAAACGCGCTGGAACTGGCCACCCTGACCACCGCGCCTGACCCTGACACCGGGATTCGCATGCTGACGGTGGCGGTAATTAGTGACTGTGTCCAAAAACGTCCCTTGTTGTATGACAAGGATGGACAGGCCCATTACGATACCATTTCCGCGTTTATCAAATCCATGCGGGGATCGGACCCGGACGCCGCCGTCTATTATTTGGCCCGAATGCTGACTGCCGGGGAAGATCCCAAATTCATCGCCCGGCGGATGATCATCCATGCCGCCGAAGATGTGGGTAACGCCGATCCTCAGGCGTTATTGGTAGCTACCGCCGCCGCCCAGGCATTGGAGATGGTGGGACTGCCCGAGGCCCAAATTCCCATGGCCCAGGCCGCCATATATATCGCCACCGCCCCAAAATCCAATGCCAGTTGTCAGGCCATCCATCAGGCCATGGCCGATGTGCAATCCTTTGAAAATCAGATGGTACCGGTCCATTTACGGGACTCTTCCCATACCCAGGCCAGTAAAAAGCTGGGGGATGGAGCGGGATATCTATATCCCCACGATTATCCGGAGGGTTATATATCGCAAGAATATTTACCCCCGAATTTGCGGGGAAAAAGGTACTACCGGCCCACGGATCGGGGATACGAGGGAAAAATTCAAGATTACTTAAAGAAGACGAAAGGCTTGGTGGAAGAATGAGCCATTTCCCCCGGATTTTAATCGACATCGAAAAAATTGTCGCCAATTTTCAACGCATTTCCGAACGTACTTATCAAGCCGGGATTACCATTACCGGGGTTCTAAAAGGAATTGCCGGGGATGTCCGGATTACCAATCGATTAATTGAGGCCGGTTTACGATGGATTGGCGATTCACGGCTTGAGAACCTGCAAAAAATCAAAGCCCCGGACCCGGTTCGGAAAATGTTATTGCGCTTGCCAGCCTTCAGCCAATTGAAGCAAGTGGTTTATTATGCCCACCAGAGTTTGAACTCCGAAATTGAATTACTCCAAGCACTGAATCTTTTTTCGGGATCGAAAGGCCATGAAGTGTTTTTAATGGTGGATCTGGGTGATCTGCGCGAGGGAGTCTCCAAAACCGATATTTTGGAATTGGGACAGCAATGCCGGAACTTTAAAAATCTTAAAATCATCGGTTTAGGCACTAATTTCTCCTGCTTTGCCGGGCTGAAGCCCAGTGAATCGAAATTGGAGCAATTAGTTACGCTGGCGGATTGCTTAACGAAAGAATATCAACTGCCCATACGATACATTTCCGGCGGAAATTCCAGCAGTTTAGGGCTGCTGTATGAAGGACGGCTCCCCGAAAGAATCAATCATTTGCGAATTGGAGAAGGGATCTTGCTAGGCCGGGAGACTTTAATCGGGAGTAACTTGCCTGATTTATACAATGATGCTTTTGTCGTGGAGGCAGAAGTCATTCAATCCCAATACAAACCGGCCTTTCCGGACGGGGAAGTGGGTTTGGACGCTTTTGGACGGGTGCCCGCCATTCCGGTAAAAGAACCAGGCCAACGGCTGTTGTTAAATCTGGGGCATCAGGATACACCCTTGACGGGGTTGAAACCATTGGATCCGGATTTAACGGTGATGGGTGGCAGCAGTGATTATTTAGTGATGGCGAGCCGGAGACCGGTGAAGGTGGGGGAGATTGTGTCTTTTTTGCCGAATTATTGGAGTTTATTGGGTCTGATGACATCGCCGTATGTAGGGAAGATTTATCAGGGAGAAAGCGTTTAGAAACTCAATGATTGTATTTTTTAACCCCTCCGGACACATATTACTATTAAGGAAACTAATTCCGGTCTTTAATTTAATAAAATTAAAATTTAACCATATTAATTATTGACAAGAATAGAGTGATATGGTACTATAAATATGAAATCCTAGTAAATAGATAGGAATTATTATTCAAGATTCAATATTAAGATAGGAGCGTTTGCCATGAAAAGAATTTACCTGGATCACGCGGCCACCACCCCCCTCGACCCGCAAGTGTTAGAGAAAATGCTCCCGTACTTGACTGAATATTTCGGGAATCCTTCCAGCATTCATTCTTTTGGCCGGGACACCCGTAAGGCGGTGGAAGACGCCCGGGCAATTGTGGCGAAAGAAATTGGCGCAGATGGCCCCCAGGAGATTATTTTTACAGGGGGCGGTTCGGAGAGTGACAATCTGGCCATCAAGGGAGTGGCTTTGGCTAACCGGGAGCGGGGCAGCCATATCATCACTACGGCTATCGAACACCACGCGGTGTATGACACGACGCATTTTTTAGAAAAAGAGGGGTTTAAGGTAACGTATCTGCCGGTAGATGCTGATGGTTTGGTCAATGTAAATGATTTAATCAATCGATTAACCGACCAGACGATTTTGGTTTCGATAATGCACGCCAACAACGAGGTCGGCACCATTCAGCCTATCGCCGAGATCGGACGGATATTGAGGGAACGCAAAATTCTGTTCCACACCGACGCAGTGCAATCAGTAGGCTCCATTCCAGTAAATGTCAAGGAACTTTCGGTGGATATGCTGTCCATGGCGGCGCACAAATTTTACGGACCCAAAGGAGTTGGCGCCTTATATGTCCGGAAAGGGGTCAAATTAGCGCCCGTCATTCACGGCGGCGCCCAGGAGAGGAACCGCCGGGCAGGCACCGAAAATGTAGCCGGGATCGTTGGACTGGCTAAAGCATTACAACTGGCCAATGAACATTTGGCGGAAAATCAGCCAAGGATCACTGAATTGCGGGATTATTTAATCGATAAGGTATTGGAAAAATTCGAACATGTTCGCTTAAACGGGCACCGGACCCAACGACTGCCGGGGAATGTCAACTTTAGCTTCGAATTTATTGAAGGCGAGTCCCTGCTGTTGAACCTGGATCTTAAAGGGATTGCCGCTTCCAGCGGCTCGGCTTGCACCTCCGGCTCCCTGGAACCATCCCATGTTTTACTGGGAATGGGGATCTGCCATGAAATTGCCCACGGTTCCTTGCGGCTGACCATTGGAAAATCCAATACCAAGGAAGAGATTGATTATGTACTGGAAGTTTTGCCGGAGATTGTGAACAAACTACGCGATATGTCTCCGTTATATAATTCAAGCCGGAAGGAGTGTCAAACATGTACACTGACAAGGTAATGGAACACTTTCAAAACCCCCGGAACGTCGGTGAAATTTACGAAGCTGACGGTGTGGGTGAAGTTGGCAACGCTGTATGCGGCGATATCATGAAAATCTTTCTCAAAGTAAAAGATGGCCGGATTGAAGATGTGAAGTTTAAAACTTTCGGTTGTGGGGCTGCCATTGCCACCAGTAGCATGGTTACCGAAATCGTCAAAGGGAAAACCATCGAAGAGGCTTTGCAAGTTACTAATCAAGCAGTGGCCGAAGCCTTGGATGGCCTGCCGCCCCAGAAAATGCATTGTTCCAACCTGGCTGCCGATGCGCTGCACAAGGCCATCGAAGATTACCGGAATCAACAAAAAGCAAGTGGAAGTGAGAAGCTTGAAGTGTGAAGATTAAAGATTGAATAATGAAGATGAAAGATTTAATATTACAATAGAAGAGTAAAGTTTGAAGGATGAAACAGAGTTAAACTCGTCATCCTTCATTTTGAATTCGTTTTTATTTCACCTTTCACTCTTCAAAAAATCTCATACTTCAATATAAAGGAGACATCATGCGAGTCGTAATGGCCATGAGTGGCGGGGTGGATAGTTCGGTAGCGGCCGCCTTGCTGCTGGAAGAGGGATATGAGGTAATCGGAGTCACCATGCAGATTTGGCCCTCCGATCTTCCGGGTACGGAGGAAGTTGAGGGAGGCTGTTGTTCGTTAGGCGCGGTAGAGGATGCCCGGGCGGTTGCCAACAAGTTGGGCATCCCTTATTATGTTTTGAACTTCCAGTCTTCATTTCGGGAAACCGTCATCGATTATTTTGCAGCTGAATATATCCAGGGCCGGACCCCGAATCCCTGTATCGTTTGTAACCATAATTTGAAGTTTCGCAAACTCTTGGAGAAGGCAATTTCTTTGGATGCAAGTTTTATGGCAACCGGTCATTATGTTCGAAGGGAGCGGGAACCCGGTTCGAAACGCTGGATTTTGAAGAAGGGGCTGGATACCGCCAAGGATCAGAGTTATGTGCTGTATGGTTTAACCCAGGATCAAATTTCCAGAAGTCTTTTTCCACTTGGCAATTATACCAAGAGCTTCATCCGCGAGAAAGCGGCGGCTTTGGGGTTAACGGTAGCTGATAAACCTGATAGCCAGGAGATTTGTTTTGTGCCGGACCAGGATTACGCTCGATTTATTGAGGAATATCGCCCCGGTTCCGCCCATCCCGGACTGATTCGTCATTCCGACGGCCATGTCCTCGGTAAACACGATGGAATTATCCATTATACCATCGGGCAGCGCAAAGGGCTCGGTATCGCCACCGGAACTCCGTTATATGTCACCGCCATCGATCCGGTAACCAATGAAGTGATTGTAGGCGAAAACGACATTGTGTTTGCCAACCGGCTAATTGCGTCCAATATGAACTGGATCGCCATTCCCGGTTTGGATCAGCCCATGGAGATAGAGGCTAAAATTCGTTATAGCGCCAAAGCCACCCCGGCTTTAGTTAAACCATGGAACTCCGGAGAGGTGGAAGTCATTTTTCAATCACCGCAACGGGCGATAACCCCGGGCCAAGCTGTGGTTTTTTACCAGGGGGATCTGTTAGTGGGTGGTGGGACCATCACGAGGGCGGGTGAATAAAGTTTTTCATATTTCACCTCCAGGCCGGAAATACTATGATAAGGTGAACTGTCTACTTCGTCGGAAAGAGGTGATAAAGTGCATAAATTAATCCGGGGTGTGATAACCGGTAGTTTGATTGGCGCCGGGGTTGGGGTTGCAATGCTCATGATGCGCAATCGCAATCAAAAGATGATGGAGATGGCGCGTGGGCCTCGGGAACTCAATGAACGGGCGCGCGGTACCATCAGAATGGTTAAGGATAATGCAATGCGATGGACCTCTGCGGTTAAAAGCGGTACCAAAGCTTTTTCACACAAATTGGCCAACCCTACTTCTTAATTGTGCTCGTTACAATTTCACAGTATTTTGGATGGAGGGGCTGTCCAAAAAGGTATCTTTAGCGACTAAGATATACAATATATAGGGATTAAGTTTTCGAGGTTGTTATATATTGTATATCTTTCGTATTTAAAATACTTTTAGGCAGCCTCTTTTTTGCGATAAAAATCAAGAGACAATTCATTATAATTCCTAAATTATCACTCATAATTCAAACTCTCGCAGACTTTTTTATATGGGAGGTTTTAACACGGTTCTTACCAAAAAAACAGGGTTTCTACTCTTTATGCTCCCATTACTATTGTTTATCATTTATCTTTCCCGGGGAATCCTAAATTTTTTACTGATCGCTTTTTTTCTCGCCTATGCTATGAATCCCTTCGTGGAGTTTCTCCAAAAAAGGGGAGCGCGCCGGGATTGGGCGATTCTTACCGTATATTTGGTTATGTTTTTAGGTGGAGCGCTGGTGGTTCAACTGTTGGTACCAAGATTAATCAGTGATTTAACCCGGTTATTACAAAATCTGCCGCAAACTTTTCAGGAGATTCAACAGCTTGGCGAATGGACCATCCAAAATTTTAAATCCTGGAAACTGCCGTTTGATTTACGAATCATCATCAATGAACTACTCAACCGCAGTCAAAATATTTTACAAAAACTACTGACCCAATTGGGGCAAGGAATGATCAACTTTTTTTCACAGTCGGTTTTGTGGGTTTTAACTCCGCTTGTTGCTTACTATATTAGCCGTGATTATCCCGATATAAAATTGAAAGTGAATCATTGGTTATCGAGGCATCTGGGCAAACATTGGACGGGTACTTTTTTAAAAATCGACTCCGTTTGCAGGCTTTATATCCGGGGGCAACTGCTGGTTACCTTAACCGTGGGAATTTTGTTGGGGATTGGCTTTAGTATTCTTGGTTTTGAAGCAGCTATTCTTTTGGGTTTAATCGCCGGCGTGTTTAACTTGATACCCTATTTTGGCCCGGTATTGGGCGCCGTTCCGGCCATCATTATTGCGCTGTTAAAATCCCCCTTGATGGCGATTTATGTTATACTGTTATTTTTCTTGGTGAATCAGTTGGAAGTGATGTTTCTCACGCCCAGGATTATCGGAGGAAATTTGGGTCTGCATCCGGTAACCATCATTTATATCATTTTAATCGGTGGAAGAATCGGCGGCCTCCTGGGTATGATTTTGGCAGTACCGCTCGGGGCAATTGCCATCATTTTAATTAAAAGTATTTATGAATATTGTTTTGTGCTGGAATGACTTGTATTTTTTAGGTGGATTTGTTATTGGTGAGTTTCATTGACAACCTGGTTTGAATCCGGTATTATTAAACAAGGTCGATCAAACTGTATCGACTTTTATTTTTGAAATGGCGGTTGAAGTTATTTATCACAAGGGAGTTGATAAGTAATGGGAGCCAATAAAATTAGGTTGAGTCCGGATTCGAAAATCGAACAACTCGTTAAAGAGTTCATTAATGTTCCCGATAAAAGAGTGATCATCGAAGCATTGGATGACACCACGATTTTAAAAAATGAGATTAACTTACGATTACTGAAGTTTTACGCCGAGGAAGAAGAAAAAGAATTAATTATCAAGGCGAATGATCCCGGATTACTTTCCTTAGCCCAACGATTAGGAATTTCCACCCTAAAGGAAATTGAATTGGACATCATTCCCGGCGTAAATGAAGAAGGGAAACGCGAGATCGCGGCGGCCCCCGAGATCGAAAAACCGGTGAGAAAGGAAGCTTCCCGGCATTCGGGCCAATGGGCCACGGCCGTCTTGATTCTCATATTTACGTTAGGGTTGGCTTTATGGTGGTTTTTTCAGCCCAAAGCCGTGGTTACTGTTTTTCCGAAATTTCAAGAGCTTGAATTTCGGGCTCCGGTCAGGATTGGTAACGTGTTTAAAGATGAGGACATATTAAAAGGCGAGATACCAGCCCGGATTTTAGTCAAAGAAGATAGTGTTCCGGTTCAATCCATCACTACCGGCAAAAAAGTGGTTGGATTTACTCCGGCCACCGGCAAAGTTTTTTTAATTAACAGCACCAATCAGCCGGTTGTCATCCCGCGAGGAACGGCCATGATTGGCCGGGACGGCAGCCGTTTCTTAACCAATCAAGATGTCCTGGTTCCTCAAAAATCCGTCAAAATGGAATCCGGCATAGAAGTGGCTTCGGTATACGGCAAAGCTGAGGTCGAAGTTACAGCGGAAAAGAAAGGGGTTTCCGGAAACCATCCGGCCAAATCGATTACCAGAATTGAAGGGAAATATCAGCGGTATCTCAAAGTCACCAATCCGAGTCCCACTGTTAACGGCACTGATAAAAAAGTGGCGGTGGTCACTCTGGAGGATATTAAGAAAGGTGAGGCTGAAGCCCGGCGCCAAATGGATCTGGTGGGTCAGGAAACGGTCACGGCGTGGATTGGGGAACAATATCTACACCTGCCGGATTTAGTGAAGCTGGAAGTTCTTAAGGTAAGTTTCAACCAGAATATCGGCGCTGAAAGCGATATTTTACAAACCCGCCTCGACTACCGGATAACCATACTGGCGCCGGCTTGGAGCGAGATTAATAAATATCTGGCCAAACAACTTGATCGTAACTTGCCGCCTTATTTTCAAGCTACCAGTCATAAAGTGGAGTTGCTTTCCGCCAAGGTCATCGCCGCCGGCAGCAATTCGGCCCAATTGGAATTGGAAGGGAAAGGAAAGATCCGGGGAGTGTTAGATCCGAATAAAATAAAAAATTTAATTAAGGGAAAATCATTGGAGGACGCCAAAACAGTTTTGCTTGCTCAAAATGAGATTGAGGGCGCTAAAATCTCCATCTCCGGCGACGGTTCCAGATTACCGGGATATGGATTTCAGATCAGAGTATTATTACCCAGTGGTGTTCGGCCGAAATAGAATGGCATATAAAATTAATTTTGGAGAAATGCGGAATGCGTTGGTTGGGGCTTGATTATGGTGAGCGGCGAATTGGAGTTGCGGTAAGCGATCCACTGGCCATCACGGCTCAAGGGGTGTCGGTGATTGAGCGTACCGGCGTAAAAAAGGATTTGGAATTAATTCGACAGATCATTCATACTTATGAAGTTGACAGTATTGTTTTGGGGTTGCCTAAAAATATGAACGGCACAGAAGGACCGGCGGCGGAAAAAGTACGCAACTTCGGAAAGTTGTTGGAAGAAACGACATCATTAAAAGTGATTTATTGGGATGAACGGCTTTCGACCAGTTCAGCGCAGCAGGTGATGATCGACGCCGATCTCTCACGCCGGAAGCGGAAAGCCAAAGTCGACAGATTAGCCGCTGTGATTATTTTACAAAACTATCTTGACTTTAATGCTGCTCGATAAATGAAAAATTCACAGTTCGATAAATGGATAAAATATACTTAATTCAAACTATCAAGAATTAGATTTAATCAGGCGGGTAAAATACATGTGAGTTCCCACGGATATTGTTTCTTTTTCGTGTGAACGATAAAAACAAAATCAAATAAGGAGGAGTCGATTTTGGCGGAGCAAGAAATCAATTGGATTGTTTTAGTTGATGAAGATGGGCATGAACACCGGTTTAATTTATTAGATATTGTGGAAGTGGAAGGTGGCAAATACGCAGTAATGGTTCCGGAGATTCAGAATACGGCAAACGATGAGGAAGAGGAAGAAGCGGTCATCTTCCGGATTGAAACCGATGAAAATGGAGAGGAAGTACTGGTGGATATCGAGGATGACGATGAGTTCATTAAAGTCCGCGAAGTTTTGGATGAGATGTATGAAGAAGATGATGATGAACTCCCCGAGGATGATGAAAACGAGGAGAAAAATTGATTACGGCTTTAACGGATTCATGGATAAACGGTTTAATATAAAAAAGCGTTGAATGGTGAATGGAGATGCGAATTTTAGGTTTATCTAAATTCCGGGCAACTGGTTGTAAATCATAGATTCGTAGAATCCGTGTTGATGGTGGAGGAAAATTATATTCATTTAACTTACATGTCAAACCCCCTATTCATTCATTAAATAGGGGGTTTTTGTCGTATTGTTTATAACTTCGTCGGAAATTGTGGGAATTATCGACATTCCCGGGAGACCGCAAGGAGTCTGTGCGAGTAACACGTTTTAACAACTTAAAACCACTATATATTGTATCAGAACATGCGCGTGATACCAAATATGCTTCGAAAATCGATTAGCCACACAGACTTCTAGGCTTAAAATCAAAGTTTGATGGCAATGATTTATAAAAATTGGACAATTATTATTGAATCATGGTAAAATATAAAGACTTGGCCGTGAAATCCATTGTCGTGGATAATAATTCCAATTAAAAACAGTATCGGTGAGTTTTGAAGATGCCGATATCCAAAATTAGATGAGGAACCTATTTCCATGTTTACCGTTAATAAAAACTAAAACGGCAAATACTATTGACGGGGGAAATAGGTCAATATCTTAGAGTTTATTGCATTCATTTTGCAGTAAATGGAGTTGACAGCCATGTTAATGATCAAGAAACTACCGGATGCAAAGGATTATTTAGTAAAAGCTTATAAAAAATTCCCCGCCCCGTTGGGAAATGGAATTATCATCGCGGCCTTAGTGTTTCTGTTAGTGCTCGGGATCTATATCTGGAATCTAACCCCGGTAAGTCCCGGTAGTAAGGAACTAAAACTGTATAAAATTCAATACGGGACTCCACTGCGGGAAATCGCCCGGCAATTAAAAGACCAGGGTTTTATTCGCAGCAAATTGGTGTATGAAGCTTTTGTCCGGTTTGATTTTAATAACCGGGAGGCAAAGGCGGGCTGGTACCGGATCGGCCCCGGCTTTTCAGTGCCCCGCCTGGCGAGGGAGCTTAATCGTGGGATTCCCCAAGCGGTGAAAGTGACTATTCCCGAAGGTTTGACCATGAATGAAATCGCTAATTTATTGGCGAGAAAAAATTTGATTGACTCCAAACGGTTTCTTGCTATAGCACGGGATGTAAATTTTGTGAATGGGGTTTTAAAAGATTTTAAAGTCAGTTCCTCTGCGGAAGGATATTTATTTCCGGACACCTATGAGTTTATGGTGCCGGTTTCCGAAGAACGGATAATCACGGCGATGTTGGAGCGTTTTCGGGAAATATACCGGAAAAACTTCGGCAAATTGGCGGATTCCAGACATCGGGAAATAGTGATTATGGCTTCGTTAGTGGAGATGGAGGCGCGGAAGGCCGAAGAACGGCCGGTTATTGCCGGGGTTTTTTATAATCGGATCCGGCTTCATTATCGCCTGGAATCTTGCGCTACGGTTCAATATGTTCTGGGAAGTCATAGGCGTCTCTATTATAAGGATTTGAAAGTAGATTCATCCTATAATACTTATATTCACTATGGATTACCGCCTGGGCCCATCGCTAATCCCGGTTTGGCTTCTCTGCAGGCTGCCGTTCATCCGGATCAAGTGAAGTATTTATATTTTGTGGCCAAGCCCGATGGGACTCATATTTTCAGCAAGGATTATCGTGAACATTTACGAGCGCAAAAGCAGGTAGATCGCTTGTGAATCGCTTCCCAAACCGGGAACTCCGGTTCGGCCAATAGCCAATGATTGAATCGGTAAAGGTCTGCAATCTAATTTCACGATAAAAAAGTTATAAAACTATAAACACCATATAAGGCATACGTTTACGCCAACCTTGAGGTTAAAATGCTGATTACATTGCTCGGGACCGGAACCTCCCACGGAGTTCCGGTTTTAGGTTGTGATTGTCAAACATGTATTTCCGATGACCCTCGGGATATCCGGACTCGGTCCTCAGTCTATATTACAACCGGAACGGCAAAGATCCTGATTGACACCGCCACCGAGCTAAGAATTCAATCTTTAAAAAACAGAGTAAACCGGGTGGACTTGGTGTTGATAACTCATTGCCACGCCGACCATGTTGCCGGTTTTGACGATTTAAGACGGTTTAATGAGTTGCAGGGCGGGGAAATTCCGGTGTACGGTAACAGCCAGTCATTGGCGGGTATCCGGCAGATGTTTCCCTATGTTTTTGATGATAAGGCTCAGTTGGGCGGGGGAAAACCTAAAATACGTTTGACCGAAGTGAACTCCAGGTTTGAGGCGGGCGGGACCCATATTATTCCCATTCCGGTCTGGCACGGCAGAATCCCGGTGAATGGATATCGGATCGGTAATTTTGCTTATGTGACCGATGTGAGTGAGATACCGGATTCTTCCATGGAATTATTGCGTGATTTGGAGATCCTGGTATTAGGCGTGTTACGATATAAACCACACCCGACCCATTTCAATTTGGAGACCGGGTTGGAGATCATCCGCTTACTGAAACCGCGGCGTTCGTTACTAACCCATATTTGCCATGATTTTAAGCATAGTGAATTGAACCGGCGCCTGCCGGATGGAGTTGAATTAGCTTATGACGGTGAACAAATCGAATTATGAAAGCGGCGCGCCTACGCGCCGGCAAGATCACTTACTGGTAGCTACCGCTTATTCCAGTACGGTTCGGATTTATTCCGCCCTTACCACCGGTGTGGTGGAAGCGGCCCGGTTGTATCATGATACCTGGCCAACGCCCACCGCCGCGTTGGGCCGTGTTTTAACCGGCACCATAATAATGCGGGTCATGGATATGGATGCGCGGCGTTTAACGGTGGAGTTCTCCGGTGACGGTTTATTGGGAAGAATTCTGGCGGTATCCAATGAAAGAGGCACCGTAAAAGGATATCTGGATCATCCCCAGATCGATTTGGCGCTTAACAATGCCGGAAAATTAGATGTCTCCGGCGCTTTAGGGAAAGGGCATCTTTCGGTGAGCAAGGACCTGGGTTTAAAAGGCCCCTACCAGGGAATTGTTCCCATTCAGAGCGGTGAGATTGGGGAAGATTTTGCGTATTATTTTACCAAATCGGAGCAAACTCCATCGGCGGTAGCCCTGGGAGTTTTGGTGAATCCCGATGGCGGAGTACAAGTTGCCGGTGGCCTGTTCATCCAGTTAATGCCCGGAGCCGAGGAAACCACCATCAAAGAACTGGAAAGCAAATTGATGAAACTCCCACAGTTAACGAGTCTGCTGAATCAGGGCGTATCCATCTTGGAATTGACCCAAGAGTTCGGTGCTTCTCCCGGAGATGTAAAAATATTGGAAGAGATCGAGCTAAAATACCAATGTGACTGTTCTCAGGATCGTTTCCGGGGGCCTTTATTGAGCCTCGATCCCCGGGAGTTGGATGATATCATCCAGGAACAGGGTGAATTAGAAGTCCGTTGCCATTTTTGCAACAAACTTTATCATTATAATCTATCGGATTTGCAGCGGTGAATAATAGTGTCTAATCGGAGGTTCGGATGTTAGAAATATTGCGCCCAAAAGTACATGCAAATTCCGTGTTGGGCCTTGATGGGGAAGAATTAAAAAAGGCTGGAATCCGGGGAATCATATTTGATTTGGACAATACTTTGGTGGAATGGAAACAGGATACACTGAACCCGGAGGTTATCGAGTTGATAGGCCGTTTTAAAGATTATGGCTTTAAAATGTGCATCCTGTCCAATGCTTTGGAATCAAGGGTGGAGATTGTAGCTGAGGCTTTAGGGATTCCGTATGTTTCCCGCGCGGTGAAACCCCGGAAATTTCCTTTTAAAAAGGCATTGCAAATCTTAGGAACCGCACCCCAGGAAACCGCCGTGGTTGGAGATCAACTCTTTACGGATATTCTGGGTGGAAACCGGCTGGAACTGTATACCATCTGGACCACCCCCTTAAGTTCCACGGAGTTTGTTTATACCCGGGTGGTTCGCCGCTTGGAACGTCTGGTCGTGAAACGGTTTCGTAGGAAGGGAGTCTTACAATGACCCAAAAGTATTGCCGTGGTTGTGGAACACAACTTCAAACTACCAACCCCAATAAACCGGGATTTATCCCTTTTGAGTTGCTTGAACAAAAGAGTTCAAGTTCTTTTGTCTGTAAGCGTTGTTACCGAATCATTCATTATGGAGAATCCGGTTCCATTCAGCCGGATAGCGGGGAAATCCTAAACAATGTTCGAAAAGCAATTTTTCTAAGCGAAATATTGGTGGTTACGGTGGATTTTACAGATCTTACCGGGACGATGCCCGTATGGTCCGGTTTCTTAGGGGAAAAGCCCTACATACTGGTGGTGAGTAAAATTGATTTAATTCCAACCCGGGCTAAATACACCGAGATCGCGGCTTATTTGCAAGAGTATCTTGGAAAACTGCAGTGGCCGAAACCGGTTGATGTGGTCCTGGTAAGCAGTGTCGAGGGCCGGGGGATCGATGTTCTGTCCAAGAGTTTGTTTAAATCGGTTTCACCCAATAACAAAATTGCTTTGCTGGGAGTTACCAATGTTGGGAAATCCTCCTTAATTAAACGAATTTTGGCGGAAGATGCGACGCAAGCGCCCACGGTCTCCAAGTTCCCCGGAACCACCATTGGTTTAAGCAATTGGAGTATTTTCAAAGGGAGGAATACCATCATTGATACGCCGGGTATGGTCTCCGGCGACCGGATCGGTGATGTGCTATGTCCCGAGTGTGCCAGTGAGCTGATGCCGGTTTCGAAAATCGGCCAAAAATTATGGGGATTGAAGCCGGGAAAAGGATTCATTATGGGTGGCGTGTGTGCCGTTGAAAATCACGGGAATGAGGAGGCGGTCATTATTGCCTTTGCTTCACCGCAAGTGAAATACCACCGGACCGATAACGCTAAAATCAAGGAATTCCTTGCCGAAAACCCGGATTGGTTGAACAAGATTTGCAAAAACTGCCGGCCGAAGTTGGAGTGGCGTGAAGAGAACGTGATTGTAAAACCGGATCATGATATAGCCGTGGCGGGATTGGGGTGGTTATCACTCCGGGGTAAGAAAACGGCTTTGAAGTTGACCTTGCCGAGAGGGATCCGTTTTGAGGTTAGACCGGCATTGGTGGGAAAGCGTTAACCGAATGGCGAATCAATAAAAATATTATCCGGAAGCTATGCTTAAAACATAGACTTCCGGATTTTTGTTTTCGGTATATTACAAGTTTTACCCGGAAAATTATAGAAATCCGCACATATTTTCTGCTAATAATCGACATGGTTTTTTTAAAGGATGATTTATAATTAATTAATTAACATAATAGGATTAATATGCGCTACCAATTGTGAAAACGAACCCTTTTTCGTGATAACCCCGATGAAAGTCCTTCAAACGGCCTTTCAGAGGCATCAATGAAAATATCACAAGCCTTCGCGCACTTTGGGTGCGCGCGCGGAATCCGCCCCAGACGGGCGTGGTGATATTTTTGTGTTAAATCCCGGTAACTTGATTCGAAAGGCGGCATGTTGGATGAAAAGGAGGTGTTGAAATGGCTGGAAAGCTACCTCTTGCCGGAATACGAGTTTTAGTAACCGGAGCGCCGGAACAGGCTGGTCAATTGATTGAAAAAATTGAAGCATTGGGCGGGGAGGTCATTGAATTTCCGGTGATCAAGAATGTTCCACCCGCCGATTTCACCCATTTCGACAATGTCATCCATAATATTGCCGGGTTTCAGTGGGTGGTATTTACCAGCACCAACGGAGTACAAGCATTTTTTAACCGGCTGAAAGCCAAAAACATCGATATCCGGCAATTATACAATATTAAGCTGGGAGCCGCAGGGAAAGCAACCGGGGACGCCTTAAAAGATTTAGGATTTCGGGTGGATTTTGTCTCGGAACCGTTTACTGCGCAAGCTCTGTTGGAGGGCCTTATATCCCGGATTAATCTCCGTGAAAAAGTACTGTTGGTCAGAGTGGACATTACCGGCGCCAAAATTTCGGACGGACTTAAGGCCCAAAATGTCCGGATTGAAGATCTGGTGGTTTATCATACCGTGATTGATTCCCGTGAACGGGCCGGGATCATCAAACTGCTTCAGAAAGGCGGTGTTGACTATATCACTTTTACCAGCGCTTCCACCGTGCGTGACTTCATTTCAATCATCGGCCCGGAACAGATCCCGTTGGCCAATCGTTTTCCAATTATTTGCATCGGCCCCATCACTGAACAGGAGGCATACCAGGCCAGCCTTCATGTTGCGGACGTGGCTAGCGTCTATACCATTGATGGTTTAGTTGAGAAACTGGTCCACAGAATTTACCGGATTAAAGAATTGGCAGGATTTACAGATTTTAATAATTCACATTATTAAATGTTGCAGGCATTTAAGATATAAGTCCAAAATCAAGACATGATAACGGATTTCCCCAAAAAAATACACAATTGTTACAGGAGGGAGTATCAATAAAATGAATATGAATCAATCCATTACCCTGTTTTCCAAAGCAAAACAAATTATGCCCGGTGGGGTGAATAGTCCGGTGAGGGCGTACCGGGCGGTGGGATTAATTCCCCCGTTTATTAAAAGCGCCAAAGGTTCCAAGATTTGCGATGTTGATGGAAACGAGTATATTGATTATGTGGGTTCCTGGGGTTCAATGATTTTGGGGCACGCGCCGGATGAAGTAATCGAAGCAATTATAAAAGCTGCCGGGAATGGTATTGGTTTCGGAGCGCCTACCGAGCCGGAAATCGAACTTGCCGAACTGATCCGCGAAGCCGTTCCCGGAATCGAAATGATGCGAATGGTTAATTCAGGCACCGAAGCGGTGATGAGCGCCGTCCGGCTGGCCAGAGGTTTTACCGGCAGGGATAAAATTCTTAAATTTGAGGGGTGTTATCATGGACATGCCGATGGTTTATTGGTAAAGGCCGGTTCGGGGGTTCTAACCGCCGGTATACCCGATAGCGCTGGAGTTCCCAACGACTACGCACGAAATACATTAATTGCCTCATATAATAATTGCGACGAGGTGGACACTATCTTTAAAACCTGCGGCAATGAGCTGGCCGCGGTGATTATTGAACCGGTGGCTGCGAATATGGGTGTGGTTTTGCCACAACCTGATTTTTTAAAACGATTACGAAAATTGACGTTAAAATACGGTGTATTGCTGATTTTTGATGAGATCGTTACCGGGTTCCGGGTTTCCTATCATGGCGCCCAAGGATATTATGGTATTATGCCCGATATTACCACCTTTGGAAAAATTATTGGTGGTGGAATGCCGTCCGGGGCATATGGTGGACGGACGGAGATCATGAATTACGTATCGCCATCCGGTCCGGTTTATCAGGCGGGAACATTTTCAGGAAATCCAGTGGCCGTGGCCGCTGGTATTGCTGTCTTGAAAACGTTGAGAAATAACCCTTTCTTCTATAAGGAGCTTGACCGAAAAGCCGCCATACTTGAAGAGGCTTTGTTGAGTTCAGCGCAAAAACATGGCGTCGCACTCGCTGTGAACCGGATGGGTTCACTGTTATCCGCTTTTTTCACACCCGAGAAAGTTAACGATTATCAAACCGCTGTAAGTTCGGACATCATTCGTTTCGCGGCTTATTTTAAATCCATGTTGGCCAATGGCATCTATATCGCCCCTTCCCAATTTGAAGCGATGTTTGTTTCAACCGCTCATAGCGATGAGGATATTGGGCGGACCATTACAGCGATTGAACTGGCTTTAGCCTCTTTGAACATGGACTCAAACAGGCAACAAAGGGTTTCTTTGGGCTGATTGTCCGGAACTACGGGAAGCAACCCCCGGGCTTCAGCCGAAAGCTTTCACTTAATCGCCGCCTCCGGTTTGCTTCCCGGTTCTTTAGCCGGCTTCCGGCTGGTTGGTATTGAGTTGAAAATTCAAAGTCTGCGGATATTTCGCAGGCTTTAATTTTTACCGGATTGTCGTCCAATGTGCTAACCGCCCGGATTCATTCACCCCGGTTAATTCATCTCCGGTTGCTAAGACAAACTCCATCGATTTCCCCGTATTTTTCCCATGATTGAATCAATGTAGCCCGGGTTTTCGATTTTTTAACATTTTATTTACCGGTTGTTTACTTTAAGCCGTTAAATTCCTTCAAAAATCGGTAACGATCCGTTTCAAAAAATGGTAAACTATATCAAAGTTCAACATCCCATTTTGGGAATTAAGATAGCTTGATACAACTATAACAAGCGCGATAACGATCAATGATGGTATCAATAAAAAAGTTTACTATGGAACAGTATCGTTTAACTATTCTGTGAAATGAACTGTCAAATCCTATTAAAACCAGAATATTATCATCTTCAGTCAAATTAGTGATAAAGGAAAGCAATATTTCATAAGCTAGAGTAAATCATAATTTCTCTCTCTTCCGGACTTCCGGAAGAGAGGGAAACGCCACTCAAGTGACAAACGGCAATCATAATATCCAATCGGGTAAACTTTTTATCCAATCAATCGAGGGAAGTTCATAAATATCGGAATGGAGATTGTCAATGACAGGAGAAATAAAAGAAGTCGCCCAAAATATAGCAGGAGATCATTGCGCGAAAGACGAATTAATTAACATGGAACCAGCTAAATTTTCCACAGTTGGAATTAATAATGGTACAACCTTGTTGGGAGTTATTGGCGACCCGGTTGGCCAAAGTTTATCGCCGGTTATGTATAATGCCGTTTTTACAACGCTGGGCTGGAATTGTTTATACATCCCCTGCCATGTTACCCCGGAGGATTTGACGGCGGCGGTTCGGGGATTACGGGCGTTAAACTTTAAAGGAATCAATGTGACCATCCCTCATAAACAGGCGGTCTACTCCGAGGTGGACGAAGTTTTCGGAGACGCCCGGCGCAGTGGGTCAATCAATACCATAATTCACCAAAACGGCAAATTATATGGCGCAAGCACAGATGGTATTGGGTTGGTCAATTCGCTAAAAGCGGATGGCGGATTCGAATTGAACGGGAAAAAAGTATTATTGGCAGGAGCGGGTGGAACCGCCACCGCCGTAATTTATAGCCTGATTGACGCCGGGATCGGTGAATTGTGGTTAATGAATCGCAGTCCGGCCCATGCGGTCTCCTTAAAGGAAAAAGTATGGGCAAATACCGGTTTTGAAGTCACGGTTTTAGAGAATGAAAGTTTGGCGGCTTTGGATTGGGACTCCCCGGATTTGATCATCAATACGACCTCGGTAGGGTTGTATAATGACGAATCCGTGTTGCCGAAAGTATTCTTAAGAAAAAAGCATTTTGTATATGACGTGGTATATAAAAAAGGCGGTACCCGGTTAATTCGCGAGGCTTCGGAGACCGGCTGCGGTGTGTTAACCGGATTGTCCATGTTACTGTTTCAGGGAGCCGAAAGTTTTAAGCTTTGGTTTGAAGAGGAACCACCATTGGAAATTATGCGTCAAGCCCTTAAAACTTGCACATTCTGAGCGCATCAACGCACGACGATTGTGGATACGATGTAAATGCTCATGGAGGGTGAGGGTAATAAAATACAGGTTCACAAATCCGAAGAGAATGGAATGATGGTTATCAGGAAAAGGATCTTAGCCCTTGGGTTGATTGTTTTACTTGGCGGTCTATTGGGAGCCGTCACCGCCGCTGGCAATGAAAATTTACCCGTTCGAAATCTGGAATTTATCAATGTTGATCTCCGGCAAGTGTTTCGCAGTTTGGCAGCTACGGGCCAATTTAACGTAATCCTCGGCCAAACCGTGAAAGGGAATGTTTCCATTGCTTTTAAATCCGGTATTACAGCCCGGGAAGCCGTCGTGGTAATTGCTAAAAATTATGGGCATCAGTGCCAATGGTCGCCGGATTCCAAAGGGGTATGTGTCGGCGATATCAAAAGTCTTACCGGCGGCCTTACCGAGAAAACACTGGTTGAAATTCCGCTGAAATATATTGACGCCACGGCAGCCGCCAGTTCATTGGAGATCATAATACCCAAAGAACGGATCAAACCGGATTCGAGTGGGCGTAAATTGATTGTTTTCGGAAATTCCTTGGAATTGCAAAATATCAATGAACTCATCGCCAAAATTGACCGTTCTCAAGCTGAAGTCAATGTTGAAGTGAAAATCGCCGAAGTTACCGATGATTTTTGGAGAAAGTTGGGAATGGATCGTAAAGTAGTTCGCTCCCATATCGGAATATATCCGATATCCGCTTTCCAGGAAAAAGAATTAAGCGATCTAGACATTATTCGGTCCCTGGGCCGCCGGAATCTTGCGTTATTTGACAATCAGGAGGGAAAACTGTTTCTCGGCGATCGATTCCAAAAGATTATTGAAAAAAATAACAGCCAAACCGGCCCGGGTTTACCAGCCAAGGAATTTATTGATCTGGGAACGATGATGAGAATAACATCCTGGGTTGGTGAAGGGAATAAAATTACACTTCAGGTCAAGGAAACAACTTGGGCGGCTAAGTTATCGCCAACAGCTGCGCCGAATAATAAAGCCGTTTTTTTGCCGGACTTTGCTTCGCGGGACGTAACCTCGACGATTAGCATGGAAGCCGGACAAACGTTCATTTTAACCGGAATGATTGGCCGTGACGAGTTTGAACTTCTGAAAACATTCCCCGGCGCCAACGTGCAGCGTAACTGTCCGGTTTTGAACGAATTGTTCGCTACTGAGAATTCCCAGGCGGCATTTCAAAAAAACAATACCCAGGTCATTGCGATGATTACCCCGAATTTTCTAGGCAATAATTCTAGCCAAGATATTCTGCAAAATAGTGGCCAACAGACGAGTGTGGCTCCCAACGTAAATCCCGATCAAACCTCAGACGGCAATTTCGGTGATTCCAAGAACGAAGTCGCAGGTGTGAATGGCAACCCAGCCAATGATGCGGATAAAACGGAGGTTGTTTGGGATCCCGTCAATACTTCATCAAAACCGGTCCAACAAAATGATGTCAATGACCCGGTAGTCATAGTGGAGTATTTGGTGAAAAAAAATGATACCTTAACCGCTATCAGCGCCAAATTTAGCATAGAGTCCCAGGCAATTATCACCGCCAATCAATGGGATAATCAAAATGTGATTATCAAAGCAGATTCATGGGTGTTGATTCCGGTTCCGAAGGATCGTGTTTATCTGATTAAACCCAAGGAAACCTTGTGGCGTATTGCCAAACGTTATGGGACCACGGTGGAGTTGCTGAAAGACCTGAATAATATTATGGATATCGAAAAGGTTAAAGCCGGTCAAAAAATCGTATTACCCGTGGCGAACAGCCAAATTAAAGAACCCCAATTTTAAGCGGAGGCGCTTGGAAGAAACAAACGGATTGCTATTTACTTTGTATTGGGATGAAGGTGGATAAGATGAATTTTAAAAACTATATGGAAGATGTAGTTGTCGATGTATATCAAGATTTTATTTCTCACAACCCGAAATTTTGCGGTTGTGAACGCTGCAAAATCGATACAATGACACTGGCATTGACCCGTTTGCGCGGCAAATATGCCGCCAGCAAGGAAGGAGAGGTTCTAGCCAATATTTCCAGAGATGATCGCCAGGTAAGAACCGATGTACTGGTAGTTTTAATGGAAGCAGCGAATATTGTTTCCAAAAACCCCAAGCATTGAATGATAATTATAGAGTTCACCTGGTTGTAATATCATTTACCGAAGGAATTACTCAAAAGTTATGAGTAATTATATTAATTTATTTATTCCGCGCTGGTGGTTAAATCCATAGAATCCATGGTAATATCAGCCGGAAGGATATCGCAAACACCGCTCATAAAGTGAACGCAGGTATCGCAACCGGCGTCTTCGGAAAGATCTTCGGAGGTTTCTGGGATAAGGCAGGTCGCGGATAAAATTGATTCATAATTCCGGCATTTCATGGGTAAGCGGCCATTTGCCAATATCATCGAATCAGGCCTGATTTATTTGAATATTTTACATTCAAAACTATTAAAGTAAATACAAGAATCACAGTTTACCTCTTCTTCCTCAACTAAATCATCCGCTTCATAGCCTTCGGCCAGGTTTTTAACGCTTAAAATCGGTTGATATTCACCGCATTCCTGCCGGGTAAAATAATGATCCACTGGCTGGTTCATGGAAATTCACCTCACGCTTTTTGGTGAGTTTATTTTATGGATTTGTCCCAAAAGATATTCAGGTCCGGGACTGTATCAATTATTCGATTTTTAATCGCCAGAGATGCTTCTCCATGTTTATCCGGCCATCGCTTTGGAAAGTCACACCTTCATTCTCAAGTAATTCCCGTTGGTGTTCCGCGCCACCGAAAACGTAATCCGGCGCCAAATCCCCGATTTTATTGACCACCCGGTGGCAAGGCAGATTTAAATGAGCTGGGGCTTTTTGCATCGCCCAGCCCACCGTCCTAGACCCCCGCGGTTCTCCCAACAGCGCTGCGATTTGCCCGTAGGTCGCCACTTTCCCGGCTGGAATCCGGGCTACAATTTCATATACTTTATGAAAGCAGTTTTTCATCCGATTTTCTCCCGGGCTCGGAATCGATAGTTTTTATCCTCAATGATAAAATCAAATTATATTTGGTCACGAAAACATGAAAATTATTCCTAAAACAACTTCAGTTGGGAATCTAAGTTGGGTTGTTTTGAAAGGTACTCTTTCATATCCGTGATGATATCATAACGCGCGCATAAATCCCGGAAAATACGTTCCAATTCGCACTGGCGCGGGGAGTTACACATGTATTGATTACCGTATACCGTTTCATATTTCGTCCGTATTTCGGGGAATAAACGGTCAATATGGCTGTAATAAAAGTCACGCTGCCGGTCGCGGAGCGACATCCCAAACCAGGGTATGATAAATCGGGCTCCACATTTAACGGCGATTTCGATAATCCGGGATACATTCTCCGGATTATCTTCGATGAATGGTAGTAGGGGCATCATGGCCACTCCGGTGAAAATTCCAGCAGTGGAGAGCGTTTTCATCGCCGCCAGGCGCTTTGAGGGAGGAGGAGCCAACGGCTCAATTTTACGGGCCAGATCATCATCGGCGGTGGTTATGGTAAAGGCCACTGCAGCCCAGATCTTGCTTATTTTTTTCAAAGGATCAATGTCATTGCAAATGAGATCGCTTTTAGTGGTAATATGAACGCCAAAACCATAATCGGCAATGACTTGTAAAGTCTGACCGGTGAGGTGGTAACGGGTTTCAGCCTTGGTATAAGGATCGCTCATCGCGCCGGTGCCAATGATTTCCGGTTGACACTTTTTGGCCAATTCCTGTTTTAATAATGTAACGGCGTTTGTTTTAACTTGGATATCGTCAAAGCAAGTGATTTGATAACATTCGCTCCGGGAATCGCAATAAATGCATTGATGTTCGCAACCCCGGTAAATGTTCATATTGTAGTTGACACCAAACCAGGCCGCCGGGTTTTTGGCGGGGATCAGTAGTTGTTTGGCCGTTATTTCTTGGATATGGGCGGAACTCATGGTGAATATTTCCTTATCACATTTTAATTTACTTGCGCCGGGTAATCGTTACGGAATAAAATAATCGATTACCCATTGCATTTCACGATAATATATTATATAACATAAAAGGTGACAATAGTCAGTCAAGTTATAAATATACGAACCGATATCAAAAACCACCGTTATATTGTATACTTTACCCGGATTTATTGCCCCGTGAACTTAAATCCACTATAATAATAAAAAAACTAAACAATAGGAGAGGTTTCATGAGTGACTTTAAACAATTGGATGCTGCTGCGCTTAAAGCGATACAATCGAAACTGCAACAACGATACAATGAATTTAAAGCCAAGAACCTAAAACTGGATATGACCCGGGGCAAGCCCAGTTCCGAGCAGTTGGATCTTTCATTGGGCATGATTGACATTTTGAGCCAAAAGGATTATAAGGCGGATGATGGGACGGATTGCCGAAATTATGGATTACTGGATGGCTTGACGGAAGCCAAGGAACTTTTTGCCGAATATCTTGAAGTAGAACCGCAAGAGATTATTATCGGCGGTAATTCCAGTCTGGCTTTAATGCATGATACCATTACCAGAGCTATGCTTCACGGGGTCCCCGGCAGTGATACACCCTGGTGCAAGCTTCCCAAAGTCAAATTTTTATGTCCGAGTCCTGGATATGACCGGCATTTTGCTATTTGCGAGCATTTTGGGATTGAAATGATCACCATTGAATTAAAAGCAGACGGACCGGATATGGATGAGATCGAAAAGTTGGTGGCAGGTGACGACAGCATCAAAGGCATCTGGTGCGTTCCCAGGTACAGCAATCCCACCGGAATTACTTATGCGGGCGCGGTTGTTGAACGCTTGGCCAAAATGAAAACCAAAGCGACGGACTTCCGGATTTTCTGGGACAACGCATATACAGTCCACCATTTGAACGGCAAAATCGAACCCTTGAAGAACTTGCTCACCGCTTGCAAAGCGGCTCAGAATCCGGAACGGGTATTTATTTTCGGTTCCACCGCCAAAGTCAGTTTTGCCGGGGCCGGTATCGCCGTCGTGGCCGGTAGTACCGCCAATATGAATTGGCTGCGCAAACATATTGGCATTCAGACCATCGGCTCCGATAAAGTCAATCAATTGCGCCACGTCCGTTTCTTTAAAAACATGAACGGGATCTTGGCCCAAATGGATAAACATGCCGCGATACTGAAGCCTAAATTTGATTTGGTCTTCAATATCCTTGACGCCGAACTTTCCGGAAAAAATATCGTTTCCTATAATAAGCCGGGCGGCGGTTACTTCATCAGTATGGATACCCTGGACGGATGCGCTCAAAAAGTGGTGTCCATGGCGGCCGAAGCAGGGGTTGCTTTGACTAAAGCCGGAGCCACTTATCCTTACGGAAAAGATCCCCGGGATCGCAATATACGGATTGCCCCGACCCTCCCGCCGCTTTCCGAGTTGAAACAAGCCATGGAATTGGTGGCCATTTGTGTTCAGTTGGCGAGTATCGAAAAGCTTTTGGCCGCGGATTAAACAACCGACTTTCTTTAGTTTTTAAAAATGTTTATAGATGGGGTTGCCCCACAAGTTATCTTTGACGATAAGATATACAATATATAGTAATTCTTTTTTGCTATATATTTGTATATCTTTTTTTAAATAATTCTTGATAACCTAGAATTTTCGGCGAGAGTGGTCTGTTTAACGGATAATCGAGAGAAAGTAATTGGAGGATTTTTTCGAAAATATAGCGAATTGTTTTGTTAATTATTTTTCACTTTTATAAAATCGGGCTTTACAATGAATTAATTTAAATTTTTATGAAAGGGTGGTTTTTTAATGCTGGATAGTGGTATTTTGTTAAACATCAGTATCATTTGCATCGCGCTTATCGTAGTCGTGGTTTTCTTTTTGGCAGTACGTATCATCCAAATCCTCACCCAAAAAAGATACTTTACAACAAAAGGAATCAAAGGACTGGTTTTTTTAATCACTTCACTAACAGTATTTGGCGCTATCGAATATTGTCTGTATCACATTCCGGATCTGTTAATGTATGGAATACCATGGGCGATGATTGATGAAATGGGCCCTACAGGTTTTATTAATACGGTGATCATACTGGCCAGTTTAATCTTTGGGTTGTTTGTTTACGCTATTTTATTATTCTATTTTGTGAAATCCGATAACCGCAACCCCAAAATTGAAGGATAATTTGTTAATTCGTATATTGGATCAATGCTTTAAGCGCATTTTAAAGGATAGCTTCAGGCAAAATGTTTTCGGGAGGAATTGATATGATGAAAAGAATTCTTATTTTTTGCACATTAGTGGTTTTTATATTCCAGTCAGGATATAATTGTTTAAATGCCACAGCGGCTAAAAGCAGCTATCAGAAAGATGGAGTGACCATCACCGATAAGGGGAACTATTATGATGTAGTACTTAATTTCAACAGTGGTTTTACCCATAAACAAGTCGGAGCATCCTTTGCAAAGGGAATTCTGGAATTAGTGCCCAACTATGAAGCGTTGGTGGACTCGTATATTGCCGAAAACCTAAACAAAAATTTCTACAATAGGGTTCTGTTAACAGTTAACGACCTAAAACCACAATTACATAAAGAATATGCGGATGAAATCCAGGGAATGGCCGATGTTTTTTCCGGGGGCGATCAAAATATCCGGAAAGATAATAAGCTTTCGAAGGATGAGTTTTTCCTGTTCAACCTTTTTCCTGATGCGGCGCGGTCAACCCAATGCAGTATCGTTTCAGTATTCGGGTCCAGATCTTCGACACGCAATACCATCGTAGGCCGAAATCTTGACTGGTTTGGCGGAAGCAAGAACCAGCTTCCCAAAATTCAAGCGGTAATTACAATCATAAACCCTAAAAATAAAGTATGTTCCATTGGCTTCATGGGCTATATGGGTATGCTCACCGGTTTTAATGATAGCAAGATCTTTGCCGGAATTCTCGATTCCCAGTCCTATGCGCCATTCACCTCTAAAAATAAACGTTCTTATCCACTTGATTTACGTTTTGCGTTAGAAAACAATATCACTATGGACGAGACCATCGAATTTATGAAAAATAGCGCGAAGAGTTATACGGTGAATCATTTGATTGCCTTTTCCGATCCCAAAGAGACGAAAATCTTGGAAAATAACTTCAGCGGAAAAGGGTCCTCCGGACAAAATGTACAATGTGGTATAAGAAGCTGGGATTCCCGGCTGAATGATGGAGTAACGTGGGGAATCGATAATGCGATTGGTTGTGTCAACTCATTTATGTTATACGGTAATTTTGATAATCATAACTATTGGAAGGTCAATTATAAACGATGGGGCAACATGAAACGGGAGCTGTTATCAAAAGGTACTCCGGTGACTCCTGAGGAGCTTCAAAAAGTAATTACTTATCATCACGGTTCACCAGGCGCCTTAATGGATAGTGGCGATTTGTACAATAAAATGACCTTGCATTCGATCATATTTCAACCGGAAAATTTTTCATTGCAAATATTTTTCCGGTCTAAAAACATTCGGAAGAATCCTGTGAATCCCGTTTTTGAAAAGATTTTGGTATTTCAATAATCAGATTGCTTAAATCCATCGCCCGGTCTTTGACCGGGCGAAGTTAAAAACGGCCGCAGTTTTATCACGGCTGTTATTTTTTATGTGTCGCGCTCCACTTCCTTACCTCCGCCTTAAACAAATCCCCCCGCTCTTTATAATTTTTAAACATTCCGAAACTGGCGCAAGCGGTGGAGAGCAACACCACATCACCGGGAGCGGAGTTCCGGATAGCGGCGGCCACCACTTCGGACATATTTTTGCCGCCTTCGGCCAATACAGGCAGAGGACGCCCCATCTTGGCGGCGGCTTGTTCAATGGCAAACCGGATTTTCGGTCCCATTAAACCGATTAAAATCACAGCCTTCACGGTATTTTTCATGATTTCTTCACCCAGGCCGGTAAAATCGGCCCCTTTATCAGCGCCACCGGCAATGAGGATCACCGGCTCGGTAAAAGCCCGCAAAGCTACGATAGTGGGGTCGGGGGCAGTGGCGAAGGAATCGTCGAAAAATTGAACCCCGTTGACCGTCGCCACGTATTCCAGCCGGTGCTCAAGGCCGGTATAACCGGCGACGCCTTCCCGGATGGACTCGAGATCCGCTCCGGCGGCATGACAGGCCAAAGCGGCGGCGGAAATATTTAATAGATTATGCTCGCCCCGGAGTTGAATCGACTCACTTTCAAGCAACGGTTCCGGTTGGCCGGATGTCTGATTCCACCAAATTGTGTACCGGCCATCGGTTCTCATAGTATACCAAGCTCTGGAAGACTGGCTCGAACAACCATACTTTAATAATTTTCCAGTCACCAGCGGAATCAATTCCCGGCAGGTGGGGTCGGCGTCATTTAAAATGGTCACCTCGTCGGGCTGCTGGTATTTAAAAAGATTGGTCTTAGCATTGATATAGTCTGCCCTGGTCTTATGGTAATTCGGATTTAAAGGATCGGCGGGGGCAAGATGGTCTTCAGTAATGTTGGTAATTACCGCAATCTGGACGCTCTGCGTAAAATCCTCCAGTTGAAAGCTGGACAATTCCAGAACCACCCGATCCCTGGGAGTTAATTCCGCTAAAAATTCGAAGGGTGCAATCCCAATATTTCCGCCCAAAAAGGCGCGAGCGTCTTGCTTGCCCTGGCTTCGCTCCAGGATCCGGTGAATCAGGGTAGAAGTGGTTCCCTTTCCCTTGGTGCCGGTAACCCCGATGATCGGACAGGGGCAAAGTTCCACGAACAAACGCATGGCGCTGGTAATTCGCACTCCATCCCGGGCCGCCCGTAGTAATTCCGGGGTAAAGATAGGCAATCCCGGTGAGCGGTAGACTTCGGTAAAACTTTGCAACCGGTTTAAATAATCAGCCCCTAGTTGAAAATTTACACCAAGCCGTTTTAATGAATTATAGCGCTCCCCCAAAGCCGCCGGTTCGCGGCTATCGCAAACGGTTACCGCAATGCCGCGTTCCACCAGATATTGAGTCAAAGCCAGATTTTCAATTCCCAACCCAAGTACGGCAACTGTTTCGCTCAAAATAAAAACTCCTTTGACTTTTGACTGCTTTTTACTCCTGTAATTAATTATATTCATCCAGTTACGTGTAGCAGAATTTATGCCTTCATAAATTTCCATCCTTAATCACCGGAGTAATCGCTTAATATATTCGTTATTACTCACTCAGTTCCTTTTTCCATTGCGGAGGTCAAAATCTTTTCGCATCATTCCAGTAAAAAGAGTAAAGGATAGATCATAAGGGGCAAGTTAAACAGTGAAGCCCCCCTTTTTTTAAACTTCGGTGGTTTAATCACGAAATTTTTGGCAAAGATTAATATTAAATTACAATATCATCAATTTTCTGTAACAAGGTTTTTTCATAAACAGGTTGCCAAAATATAATAAACCATGAAGCCGGTTTTTCGGTTTTTATCCGGTTTGGATGAATACTTGTTAACTTTTATAAAATCTTGTATAATAGAATTTATGAATTTAAATGTGCGAGTGACAGTGTAATACGACGTGAACTCATTCACACCGCTTTCTATGTGCCCCCGATTTATCTTATGTGATTTTGGCTTTCATGAGTTTTAGATCATTTTGGTACATAGTAATTTTACCAAAGGGTTATGAACGAAATTTGAAGTGAGGAGAAGATCCGGAGGTAATTTAAAGAACCACCTGTTTGAAAGCACAACTGGAGGTGTTTTTTGTTTTGAGGGCTTTGAATAGACAAGGCCGTGTTTTGCTGATTCCCCTCGGCGGTTTGGGTGAGATCGGGAAAAACATGATGATTGTGGAATACAACAAAGAAATAATTGTAATTGACGCCGGCCTGATGTTTCCAGATGAGGATATGTTGGGGATTGACTTGGTTATCCCTGATGTATCCTATTTGATTGATAACCGGGAACGGGTCAAAGGAATATTTCTTACTCATGGGCATGAAGATCATATCGGCGCCTTACCCTATATTTTACGACAGATCAACGTTCCCATTTATGGAACCAAACTTACCCTGGGTTTGGCCAAGGGTAAATTTGAGGAACATAACATGGAAAAAGACGTAACCATGAATTGCATTAAAGCCGGGGAATCAATTTCTATCGGTGAATTTTTGATCGAATTCATTCACGTCAACCATAGCATCGCCGATGTAGTGGCTTTGGCCATCCATACGCCGGTGGGCATTATTTTGCATACCGCCGATTTTAAGTTTGACCACACTCCGGTGGACGGTAAAGTCAGCGATTTCCGGAAATTGGCCGAACTGGGCGATAAAGGCGTGTTGGTACTGCTTTCGGATAGCACCAATGTGGAAAAACCCGGGTATACAATTTCGGAAAGAGAACTTGCCAAAACCTTCGAAGAATTATTTATGCAGGCTCAGGGCCGTATTTTAGTGGCTACTTTTGCCTCCAATATTCACCGAATTCAACAAGTCATCGATGCGGCCTTTCACTTCAACCGCAAAGTGGCGCTCGCCGGAAGAAGTATGCTTAATGTAGCCGGGATCGGCACTGATTTGGGCTATTTACAAGTTCCGGAAGGAATTTTAATCGATCTGGATGATCTGGATAAATATTCCCCGGAAGAGGTGACCATTATCACCACCGGCACTCAGGGAGAACCAATGTCGGCACTGTCACGCATGGCCACGTCCGAACATAAAAAGATATCCATTATCCCCGGGGATACGGTGATAATTTCGGCATCGGCCATACCGGGCAACGAGCATCTCATCGCCCGGACCATTAATCATCTTTTCAAACAAGGTGCCACCGTAATTTACGAAGCTGCGTCGGGAATTCATACTTCCGGGCATGCCAGCCAGGAAGAGTTGAAATTAATGTTAAACTTGGTGAAACCCAAGTTTTTCATACCTATCCACGGTGAATACCGGCACTTGGTCCAACATGCCCGTCTGGCGGTAGAGGTTTGCGTGGAAAGCGGAAATGTCGTCATTGCTGAAAACGGCGATGTGATCGAGATTACCAAGGAACGGATCCGTATCGCCAGTAGAGTGGCCTCGGGTAAAGTCTTTGTGGATGGCTTGGGAGTCGGTGATGTGGGGAATATCGTCTTAAGAGACCGCAAACAGCTTTCCCAAGACGGCATCTTGATTGTGGTTGTTACCATTGATAAGGAAAATGGCAAAATAGTAGCCGGGCCCGACATCGTCTCCAGGGGTTTTGTCTACGTGCGGGAATCCGAAGATTTGATCGAGGATGCCCGGGATAAAGTAAAAAAGGCTTTGGAACGGTGTACCGAATATTCAGACTGGTCAACCATGAAAAGCCAGATCCGGGAGATCCTGAGCAAACACTTATATGGGAAAATGAAACGTCGTCCCATGATTTTGCCCATCATTATGGAAGTATAAATATAATTGTAAAGCGCGCGGTATACGCGCGCAGTGCAACGTCAATGTTCATCAAAGGGATCTTCCAAATTGTTCAGAATCTGCCGTAATTCATCCTCCCATTTTAGTTGATGATACGAAAGGATCTCCTTTTTCACCAAGGAAGGAGTATGGCAATGGGAACAAACGATTCCCAATATTTCCGGCTTCCGCTTGGCGATATAATGAAGGGTATCGACGCCGCACCTTGGACATAGAAAAACATGATCGATATCATGAGGGTGAGAACCCATAAATCAAGCAACTCCTTCAAAAATATTTAAACGTGTGTAGCTAAGCTTCTTTTCAAGGAAATAAAAGCTATCCGGTATGACTATATTTTGTGTTTGCCGGGTGGAAACATGCTAGTAAGTAAAGCAGAATAATTCCTATATATACAAACCGTTTGTTTGTCATACCAGGAGTAGTAAGAATTGGTATTAGGATTTATAAAAAAAGAAGATTAAATACAAGATCGAACGACTTTAACCTTTGACTTTTGACCTTAAACTCCAAAATTAAGGAGTGGACTTTGATGGAAGCCGAGGAATTAAAATATTGGCTATGGTGGAACCGGGTACCGGGTGTAGGACCGGCCCGTTTTTATAAACTTTTGGAAACTTTCGGATCGATGGAAGATGCTTGGAAGGCGCCTCTGCAAGATTTAAAACCGGTAATTGGCGAAAGAGTCCTTTTGAGCCGGCAAGAAACAAAGAACGGCTGGGATCCGGAGTTGGAACTTAAAAAGATCGAACGGTACCATTACCGGGTCTACTGTTATAAGGAATCCGATTATCCTGCGGTTCTCAAAAAAATTTCGGACCCTCCTCCGGTGTTATATGCCAGGGGTCAGTTCGAATACGGTGATGATGTGGCGGTGGCGATTATCGGCACCCGTAACCCGACTCCGTTGGGGGCCCATACCGCCAGAGAATTGGCCGGCAATTTGTCCCGCCAAGGGTTGACCATTGTCAGCGGCATGGCCCGCGGGATTGACTCCGAAGGTCACCGGGGCGCTTTGGAGGCTGGAGGAAGGACTATTGCCGTATTGGGATCGGGGATTGATGTTCCTTATCCGCCGGAAAATGAATCATTACTCGAGGAAATCGTGGCTCGTGGGGCGGTTATTTCCGAATTTCCTCTAGGGACCGAACCTTACGCTAAAAATTTCCCCGCAAGGAACCGGATAATTAGTGGTTTGAGCCTGGGAGTGATTGTGGTTGAAGCCGCTCAGGATAGTGGTTCCTTAATTACCGCCGGGTTTGCCTTGGAGCAAGGTCGGGAAGTATTTGCGGTGCCGGGGAATATTGCCAACGAGAGCAGTAAAGGTCCTCATAAATTAATCAAGCAAGGCGCAAAACTCATTGAGAGTTATATGGATGTTTTAACGGAGTTGGCCATCCCTTATATCGCCGCCTCCGAGAATAATTCCATCGCGGTAGATTCCTTAAGCGAAATCGAGAAGCAAGTCATCACGGTGATGACAAGAGAACCGTTGCATATTGATCAGATTTTGAGACGTGCTTTGCTGGCGCAGGCCCAAGTCAGTTCAGCATTGGTTCAACTGGAGTTAAAAGGGGCGATTAAACGGTTCCCCGGTCAATTATATGTAAGGTTGAAATAAACTGTAATTACCGGCTCCGAAAAACAATTAATTTAAAAATATGTCCTCAGGTAATCTTTCAGGAATAATTATGTTGAAGCTGCGCTTTAATACGTTATAATATAACTACTCAACTGGAAACCGTTTTATATTAAGGATAGCTTGGAAACTGCCGAAATAATATTTAGTTGTGGCAGATACACGTATGTTTTGAGGTGGCGTAATCATGGAGCGAGTCATTGAGATCGTTAATTATTTGATGAAACAGGTCTATATTCATGGGGAGAATTCCTGCAATGAGAGAGAATTAGTGGATTCATTGGTACAATTGGGCTATAGTCCCCAAGAGATCAATGTTGCTTTTAAGTTGCTTTATTCTTTCCCTGATTCGGTTAAGAATGTCCGGGAAGAAAACGTAGAAACGGTGGATTCACGGAAGGGATTGCGCGTTTTCAGTCCGGATGAGCAAAAGAAACTGTCTATTACCTGCCAGGGTGAGATCATTCAACTTATGCACAATTCCTTATTGACCTTGCCGGAATTGGAAAAAATTTTAACGGAAGCTTTACGGTCCGAAGGGGGAGAAATCGGATTAAAAGAACTAACCATCATTATACATCGGGTGATTGCCGATCGGGAACGGTTATTGATGATTTTGCCACCGCACCCTTCGGAAGGAAACCCCACTTTTTTGCTTAATTAATAAAAGCCTGAATTTTCATTGGGGTATCGGAAACCCTTTTTTTATATACATATTTCATAATGTTTATCCAAAGGTTCAAGGAATTTGAAGAGTGAAATTTAAACAGTATCGGTAATAATATTCGTTGATGTAGTATTCACCAATCTTTGGCTTATAATATAACAGTGACCGTAAAGTTGTTTCCGGACCGGTTTCCGGAGGTTTTTAGATCAGGAAAACGCCGGATTTATGGAGGTATTGGAATTGAGTTCTTTAGTTATTGTAGAATCACCGGCAAAGGCGAAGACAATTGAAAAATATCTGGGGCGAAAGTTTTCGGTCAAAGCATCCATGGGCCATGTGGTGGACCTGCCGAAAAGCCAATTCGGTGTGGATATTAATAACAATTTTCAACCTAAATATATTAAAATTCGGGGTAAAGCCAAATTAATCAATGATTTACAAGAATCCGTCCGCAAAGCCGATTCGATATATCTGGCCACGGACCCTGATCGCGAGGGTGAGGCCATATCCTGGCATTTGGCGAATACATTGAATGTCAAGGATAAATTGGTAAAACGAATTGTATTTCATGAGATTACCAAGAAAGCCATCGAAAATTCCATGAAAAATCCGCGGGACATTGATATCGATATGGTCAATGCCCAGCAAGCGCGGCGAATTTTAGACCGGATTGTGGGTTATGAATTAAGCCCCCTTTTATGGAAAAAAGTCCGCCGGGGTTTAAGCGCCGGTAGAGTGCAATCAGTGGCGGTTAGATTAATTACCGAACGGGAGCGGGAGATTAAGGATTTTGTTCCGGAAGAGTTCTGGAGCATTACCAGTGAATTTAGGACGGAACGTCAGGAAAAGTTTTTAGCGAAATTGGCCACTTTTAATAAGAAAAAGATTGAGCCCAAGAATCAGGGCGAAGCTCAAGCGATTGAAGCTGATTTAAAAGGAAAGAAATTTCGGGTTGGTGAAGTCAGAAAAAAAGAACGATTGCGTTTCCCGGCTCCGCCGTTTATTACCAGCAGCTTGCAGCAGGAAGCAGCCCGGAAATTAGGATTCGGCGCCCGCAAGACTATGATTATCGCCCAGCAATTATATGAAGGGTTGGAATTAGGCGCGGAAGGTACTGATGGCCTGATTAGTTACATGAGGACGGATTCAGTCCGGGTGGCTGCGGAAGCGCAGACCGAAGCCAGAGAAGTCATTACCGAGCGTTACGGGAGCGCTTTTTTACCGGAGGAAGTCCCGGTATATAAGACGAAAGCGGCTAGCGCCCAGGATGCCCATGAAGCCATTCGACCGACACGAATTGGCCGGCGGCCGGAAACGATTAAAGAATTTTTAAACAAAGACCAATTCCGGTTATACCAACTGATCTGGAACCGGTTCATCGCCAGCCAGATGCGGCCGGCGGTAATGGATACGGTGGCGGTGGATGTTATGGCCGGGGATTATGTCTTTAAGGCCAATGGCAGTACCATCAAGTTTCCGGGCTTTTTGGAGGTTTATCAAGAGGGGCATGATGATGAAAATGTTGAGGAAGAAGGCCGGCTGCCGGAACTGGCTCCCGAAGAGCCGTTAAAATTGCTTAAAATAGATCCCAAACAACATTTTACCCAACCGCCGCCTCGCTATACCGAAGCCACATTAATCAAAGCATTGGAGGAGAAGGGAATCGGGCGGCCCAGTACTTATGCGCCAACCGTAGACACTATTTTGAAACGAAACTATGTTCAATTGGTGGAAAAACGGTTTATTCCGACGGATTTGGGGCAAATTGTGGTCGATCTGTTAAAACAAAAGTTTTCCGAGATTATTGATTATGATTTTACTGCTGAAATGGAAGAGAAACTGGACCGGATTGCCGAAGGCGATTTGGATTGGGTAAAGGTTCTGAACGATTTTTATAAACCGTTTAACGAAGAAATTCAAAAAGCTGCCGTCGATGTTGAACGGGTTGAGATACCCGTCGAGGAAAGCGATGTCCAGTGTGAAAAATGCGGCCGGACCATGGTCTATAAATATGGACGATTTGGGAGATTTTTAGCTTGTCCCGGTTATCCGGATTGTAAAAATACCAAACCCATTCGGAAAACAATGGGAGTTAAATGTCCGAAATGCGGGGATGGTGAAATCCTGGAACGGAAATCTAAAAAAGGCCGCTTATTTTTTGGATGCAATCAATATCCTAACTGCGATTTCACCAGTTGGGAACGTCCTTTTAAAGAACCTTGCCCACAATGTGGCTCCATGTGTGTGGTCAAGGGCGGTAAAAACGATCCCAAAACAGTGCTTTGCTTAAAAGAAGGGTGCGGTTATAGCGCTGAGCTAACCGAAGGGAAAGAAAGTTGAATCGGGTTACTGTTGTTGGGGCCGGACTGGCGGGTTCCGAGGCGGCCTGGCAGTTAATCAAGCGCGGTATTGTGGTTGACTTATGGGAGATGAGACCTGAAAAAATGACTCCGGCCCATCATACCGGGTTATTTTCCGAATTGGTTTGTAGCAATTCGTTCCGGGGCGCCTCTTTGGAAAATGCGGTAGGCCTTTTAAAAGAGGAGATGCGGCGGTTTGATTCGCTGATTATCCGGGTTGCCGATGAGACCAGGGTCCCGGCTGGCGGAGCTTTGGCCGTTGAACGTGAAGAATTTGCCAAGTCGATCACGGAATTTTTATCAACGCATCCATTGGTCCATTTAAACCGTGGTGAAATTACCGCCATTCCGGATGGACCGGTAATTATCGCTACCGGCCCTTTGACTTCGGAGAGTTTGTCAACCGCTATCCGTAATTTTATCGGCGCGGATTATTTTTACTTTTACGATGCCGCGGCCCCCATCGTAACCGGAGATTCGATTAACCGGAATATCGTATTTCAAGCTTCACGCTATGATAAAGGGGAAGCGGTCTATGTAAATTGTCCATTCAACAAAGATGAGTATCAACGGTTTTGGGGCGATCTGGTATCGGCCGAAGTATCCGAAAGCCACCTTCCGGAGGAGCGGGCCATTTTTTTTGAGGGTTGTATGCCGGTTGAAGTTTTGGCTAAAAGAGGCATCGATACCCTGCGTTACGGGCCGATGAAACCAGTGGGGCTTATCAACCCGGCCACGGGAAAACGCCCTTACGCGGTAGTTCAATTACGGCCGGAAGATCGGGAAGGCCGGCTTTTTAATTTGGTGGGGTTTCAAACTCATCTAAAATGGGGAGCTCAAGAAGAGGTTTTTCGTCAAATTCCGGGCCTGGAAAGTGCCCAATTTGTTAGGTTTGGAGTTATGCACCGGAATACCTATATAAATGCGCCGGTGGTATTGAACCCAACTTTGCAGTGTAAATGGCGTCCGGATCTATTTTTTGCCGGCCAAATGACCGGAGTGGAAGGATACGTCGAATCCGCCAGTATGGGGTTGTTGGCCGGCATGAATTGTGCCCGGTTTATTACAGGGAACCCTTCACTGGAAATGCCCGCTGAAACGGCTATCGGATCTTTGGCTTCATATATTTGTACCGCTGACCCCCGTTATTTTCAACCCATGAATGTTAACTTCGGTTTACTCCCAACCCATCCCGGAATCGCCACCGGCAAGAAAAATCGGCACCTTGCTTTGGCGGAACGAGCCTTGGAAACCATAAGTAAAATTCAAACGGCTGACAATATCTAGAATATTTTTAAATAATTTAACGGCATATATCGTTTCTTTTTGTTAATTTTCGGTTTTAATTGTTATTTTTCGTGAAATATGCTATGATAGAGAAGGAAAAACATGCTGGATAATTTGGCTGATGAATTCTTAACTTATTTAAAAATTGGTAAAAATTCGTCGCTTCATACCATTGAAAGTTACGGTCTGGATTTAAAACAGTTTTTGGTTTTTCTGGGGGAAGAACAAGTTTTTCAGGCCGAAGCGGTGGATCATTTACTGATTCGAAAGTATCTTATGAAATTAAGAAAAGAAGGCTTTGCCAAATCGTCCATCGCGCGCAAAGTCGCGTGTATCAGGTCGTTTTTTAAATACCTCTGCAAGCAAGGCTATTTACAAAGCAATCCTGCCTTGGAGGTTGCCAATTTAAAACGGGACAAGCATTTACCGGAATTTTTCTACCTGCCGGAGATAAACAGCTTATTCGATTTACCGGACCAATCCAGTATGCTGGGATTGAGAGATTTGGCCATTTTAGAGGTTTTATATTCCAGTGGCTTGCGCCTGCAGGAAATTGTCGGTTTAAAGGTGGCGGATCTTGATTTCTCCCGTGGTTATCTCAGGGTCTTCGGTAAAGGCGGTAAAGAGCGGATTGTTCCTTTTGGCGGTTTCGCCAGGCGGGCTTTGGAGAGGTATTTAAAAGAGGTTCGACCGCAATTATCCACCCGAAATCCATCGGGTATTCCCATCGAGAACGTTTTTTTGAATTATCAAGGAACGCGTTTAAGCGGGCGCAGTATTCAACGGTTATTTAAAAAATATCTTACACAATTGGCCCTGAACCGTAAGATGAGCCCTCATACAGTCCGGCATACCTTTGCGACTCATCTTTTGGAAAATGGCGCCGATTTGCGGGTGGTACAGGAATTATTAGGGCATGTGGATATTTCCACGACTCAAGTTTATACGCATGTAACCAAAGAGCGAATTCGTTCGGTGTATATGAAAAGCCATCCGCGCGCTTAAGTGTTTAAAAGGTTTTGTTCATTTTATAAAGCCCTGTCTTATTCGCACCGAAACGCTCGTAGATTTTCAAAAGTTCTTCATGTAAAATGAAATTTTTTTGAATTTTAGGGAATATTATTGGAGGTGAAACTTTACTCATCAAATCGTTCACACACACTTGATAATCATAATTAAAATATAAGGAGAGAATAAAATGCAACTATTAGAGCGATTTTACGAAATTAAAAGCTTATTAAAAAAGGAAAACTTGACTGAAACTGATTTGGTAAGCACAATTTCCAATTTAGTGGAAAGTGATACCTATTTAATCAATTCTGCCGGAGCGATTCAATGTGCCGCCGTGAACGGTAAAGCGACGGATAATCCGAATTTATCCATGAAACCCGAATTTAAACAGCGGCTCGATTTTATTTTTGAAACCGCCGCCAACTTGCCGTTGGAAAACGGGATCTTCAAAGAGGAAAAGAATTTTCAACCGGATACTTATATGACCATCGTCCCGATTCGCAATATCCATTCGGTTATGGGATACCTTTTATTAATGAAACCCAATAAACAATTTGGCAATGAAGAGTTGGTTTTATGTGAAACCGCTTCGTTGGTCACTGCGGTATTTTTCTATGAGCATTATAACATGGAAGCTTCCTCGGATGACCGGCTTAAGGCCAATGCCCAGATGGTGTTGGATTCACTGTCCTTCTCGGAATTAAAAGCGATTAGTAATGTGTTCAAGGATTTAAACGGACCGGAAGGGTTCCTGGTTGCCAGCAAAATTGCTGATCGTATCGGCATTTCACGGTCGGTTATCGTGAACGCCATGCGTAAACTGGAAAGCGCGGGTATTGTTGATTCACGTTCCTTGGGGATTAAGGGTACCTATATAAAAATCAAAAATCTGAACTTCCTAGAGGCCCTGAAAACCAGAGTTCGATAATTCTAAAAAAATATCATAAATAATAGTTGACTAACTTATGAGTTCATGTTAAGATAATTAACGTAAAATTTAATTGTCACTCCTCGATAGCTCAACGGTAGAGCACCCGGCTGTTAACCGGGTGGTTGTTGGTTCGAATCCAACTCGGGGAGCCATTTTTTTACCTTTGATTCAACGGATTTCATTGATTATCCGTGTTACGAAGGCTAAAGAAATCGATAAAAGCTACTCGCAAATCGAAAGTCCATTTGATGGACTTTTTTTATTGGTGTGCCCAGCATTGAATGCGGTAAAACTTGGATTATATGTCTGATATGATGTTCATTAACTAATTTTTTTAGGATATTAATTCCGCAGGAAAAATTTTGGGGGTGTGGAATTATTTTTTGCTATAATGTAAACGGCTGAATGTATTCTTTTCAATTTACGATTTCATATTTTTTCACAAGGTGTTTTTCCGCTGATGTGGAAATAACAATTAGCTTAACGAAAAATTTTTTGAGAGAGTGGGATCTATTGATGAAAGCCGCCGTTATTTATACATCCATGACCGGCAATACTCAAAAGCTGGCCGAGACCATTGCCGGAGTGTTCGGGGTTACGGCCCAAACCTGTTTGGAAGCCAAACAAAATTTATTACAAATTTCAACGTCAGATTTACTGGTGGTTGGCAGCGGAGTATACGGGGGACGAATGGGCCGAGATTTGGAACAATTTTTAAACAATTTACCCCAAGACCAAAGCGAAGGCCGGAAAGCCATTATATTCGGCACAATAAATGGTCAAACTGCGGCGATTAAAGCCATGGAAAAGTTGCTTTCTCAAAAAGGCATCGAGGTTATCGGATCCTTCTATTGCAAAGGTCAAGCCTGGTTCTTTTTTAACCACGGCCGGCCCAACGAACAGGATTTGGCCGCTGCTCGTGAGTTTACTGAGAATATCAAAAGAGAATTGGCTTAGGGTTTTGAGAGTAGAGCATAAGGAAATGGCGAGTATTATTCCGGCCCCCTTTTTTTGCGTTTTTTAAATGTCTATTTTGCCGCATTATTGACTATATTGGAGTGATTTTGGTGTCCTGGATTGCGGACTTACATATTCATTCGCGTTATTCCCTGGCGACCAGCAAGGAATGTGATCCCCGGAATCTTTATCGCTGGGCCGGATTGAAGGGGTTGTCATTGATTGGAACCGGGGATTTTACACATCCCGGGTGGCGCAAACAGCTCAGGGAAGAGTTACTACCGGCTGAACCGGGGTTCTATCGGTTGCAGGAAGCTTTGGATCCGGAGATCCCCGGCCAGCCGGAGGCCCGTTTTGTGGTTAGCGGCGAGTTGAGCACTATTTATAAGAAGAATGGCCGGGTGCGGAAAGTCCACCATTTAATCGTATTGCCTTCCCTGGAAGCCGCGGACCTGATTAGTGTCAAACTCGAGGAAATGGGGATGAATATCCGTTCCGACGGCCGGCCGATTTTGGGTTTGGATAGTTACCGGTTACTGGAATTGGTACTGGAACTATGCCCAGAAGCGCTGTTTATCCCGGCCCATATCTGGACGCCCCATTTTTCGGTCTTTGGCTCAAATTCCGGGTTTGATACCATCGAAGAATGTTATGAAGATCTGACTTCAGCCATATATGCCCTGGAAACCGGGCTTTCTTCCGATCCGGGAATGAACCGGCGCTGGTCGGTTTTGGATCGGTTCACTTTGATTTCCAATTCCGACGCCCATAATCCCCGGAATCTAGCCCGGGAAGCCAATGTATTTGATGCCGAGTTTAGCTTTATCGGAATCAGAAACGCCTTGATGGCGGGGCGCGCAAGCGCGGGTACCGGCAAGGATGACCAATCTTTCGTCGGGACCATCGAGTTTTTCCCCGAGGAAGGGAAATACCACTATGACGGCCATCGTAACTGCGGGATTGTTTTGCCGCCGGAGGAGACTAAAGCTCGGGGGGCGATTTGCCCGGCATGCGGCCGAAAATTAACTGTCGGGGTTCTGCACCGGGTTATGGATCTAGCCGACCGGCCGGATGATAACCGTTATCAAGGAGCCGTCCCTTATCAAAGCCTGGTGCCTTTGCGGGAAATCATAGGTTCGGCTTTCGGCCAGGCTCCCGGAACGCGAAAGGTGGAGGATGCTTATTTCGCTTTATTGCGCCAATTTGGTCCGGAGTTAACCATCTTGCGGGAAACTGGGGTTGATTTGATTGCCAAAGCAGCAGGCCCGCTCATCTCCGAAGGAATCAGACGGTTACGCAGTGGCGAGGTCTTGATGAAACCCGGTTACGACGGTGAGTACGGGGTAATTTCGGTGTTTAGTGAATCGGACCGTCAAGCTTTTAAAGGCCAAGCCGCTTTATTTGAACGGGAAGCGGTTAACCCTAAGAAATCATCATTGCAATTACGCCGGGTAATCGGGGAAATGGTGGAGCAGGCCAGTGGTTTTTTAAAAACCGAAGAGACGGGAGATGTCCTTAAGCACTCTTTCCAAAAGACTGGATTGAGTCCGGAACAAGAGGCCGTTATTGTCGCGGAATATCGGTGGGCAATGATACTTGCCGGGCCCGGTTCCGGTAAAACCAGGACCTTAACGGAACGGATCGCTTATTTAATCCGGAACCGGGAAGTGGATCCCGGCGAGATCACCGGAGTAACTTTTACCCATAAAGCGGCTGCCGAGTTAAAATTACGATTGAGTGGAATGTTGGCCGGTGAAAAGAAGCTTAACAGGCTGAATTTGGGTACATTTCATGGAATTTGTTGGAATGTTTTAAACCAGAATCCGGAACCGTTCCCATACAAATTATTGGACCAAGCGGAGGCCAAGGAATTAATGGAAGAGGTGCTCCGGCAAAACCGGATCCCGATGACCTCCAGAGAAGCTCTGTTATTGGTTTCGTTAATGAAAAACAAATATTTGTGGGAAAATGAGCGGGAGTTACCGGCTCAGGTCCATGAAATATACAGGGTGTATCAGGATGTTTTACAAAGATATCAACGCCTGGATTTTGATGATATAATCATTAAGGTGGTCCAGTTGTGGGAAGAGAATCCAGCCTGGCTGACACCCTTTAAAAACCGCTTTCAACATCTTTTGGTCGATGAATTTCAAGATGTGAATTCCATTCAATACCGGCTGGTTAAATTATGGGCAGCCGGCAATACGCGTTTAACCGTAATCGGTGATCCGAACCAGGCGATTTACGGCTTTCGGGGAGCTGGAGCCCACTTCTTTGAACGCCTGCGGCAGGATTTCCCGGAAATAGTTCCGTTTCAACTGGACCTTAATTACCGTTCGGCCCCGGTGATCGTTGAAGCCGCCAATTGTTTGGTCGCCCCCGGACACCACCAAAAGACCCTCGCCGGAGATACAGGTCGGGAGCCGATTATATGGTTTGAAACCCCCAGTGAAAAAAGCTCCGCCAAAGCAATTGTTACCGAAATAATTAGCTTATTGGGCGGTTCGACCATGATATCGGCGCATCAGCGGAAGATCGTGGGCGGCAAAAAGCGTAAAACCAGCGATCAAACCTATGGCTTTAATGATTTTGCCATTCTTTACCGGACCAACCGGCAGGCCGAAGCCCTGGAAGAAGCTTTAACCATTGAAGGGTTGCCTTATCGGGTCGTGGGTCAAACCGCCACTTTAGACAATGGGGCTGTAAAGGAGTTTTTAGGGTTTTTCCGTTATTTAACCCATGAGGATGATTTTTTGGCTTTGCGCACCGCCTTGAGTTATCCGCGCTGGGGTTTTTCGGGAACGGAATTAAGGACCATCATGGAATATTTACAGAGCCTTCCGGGGGAATTGAAGAATTGGGACTTTATAGAAAATAATAAAGAATACCCGGAAATCATGATCAAATTACGCCAGTTTTATGGAGTGGTTGAGTATTACCGGGGCCAATTGGACAACGGTTGTACGGAGCTGATCCGGGATTGGATGTTGCGAATGGATTTGACTGAGAATGAGGAAATGGAACGGGTAAGGCGCATCGGTGAAAATCACCCGAATATCGGGGAATTGTTACGATTTTTACCTCTGGCCCGGGAAGCGGATATTATCCGCAAGGGGAATAAAACAACGACCCCGGAAACAATTACGCTGGCAACACTCCATGCTGCTAAGGGACTGGAGTTTCCAGTAGTTTTTTTGACCGGAGTGGAAGAAGGTTTATTACCCCACGGTATCGAACCGGATCAGGATACCATCGCCGAAGAACAGCGCCTGTTTTATGTTGGAGTAACACGGGCAATGCGTAGATTGTATTTTGCCAATGCGCAGTATCGTTTTCGTTACGGGCAAAACGAACCGGTGAAAACCTCCCGTTTTTTGGAATTGATCCCGGTCGAATTAATGGAGAAAATAGAATGGACCAAGCAAAATAGCAAGCAAAAACAGTTGGAGTTATTTTAGAGTACATCGTGTAGGGGTGGGAGCCAATGAAACAAACCGTATTCATTACAGGGGCAGGCCGGGGGATAGGGTTATCGTTGACCCAAAAGTTTTTGGAGCTAGGATTTATGGTATTTGCAGGATGCCGGACGGCCAGTGATAACTTAACCTCTTTAGAAAAGGCCAATTCCGATTTACGAATAATTACTCAGGATATAACCGATGACCAGTCGGTTTCCCAAAGTTTGGCCGCCGTATCCCGGGAAGTGGACGGATTGGATGTATTGATAAACAATGCCGGGGCTTATTTGACGAAATCTGAGATTTTATTAGCGGATACCGGTTTTGAAGATATCCGTAGAATGTTTGAAATAAACACTTTGGGACCATTACGGGTCACTAAAAATTTTCTGCCGCTCTTGGAGCAAGGCTGTAAAAAAATGATCGTCAATATTTCTTCGGAAGCGGGTGGCATTACGGACTGTTGGCGCACTTCGGAATACGGTTATGCAATGTCCAAGGCGGCCTTGAATATGCAGTCCAAGATATTACAGAATTATTTAAAACCCAAGGGCTTTAAGATACTGGCCATCCATCCCGGTTGGGTAAGGACCAAAATGGGAGGACCCGAAGCCGATATTGCCCCGGAGGAATCGGCGGAAGGAATCGCCAAATTAGTGATGAAGGACTGGTCGCTTGATGAGGGGATTTATTTTGATTACCGGGGGATACCGTTAGCTTGGTGAGGTAGAGTTTTGGGTTATGGGTCATGAGTTACGGGTCACGGGTCATGAGTCACAAGACTTTCATATTCTATCATCCCTTAAATCCCGTTAATCCTGTCTATATTAAGTTTTCAATTTTTATTTTCGTACTTAACCAGTAAAGGGATGGATTTATGATTTTAAATATCTTATCGGGATTGGGATTGAATAACTTTGGGGGTTATTTGGTATTAAAAATCGGATACCTTTTATTGGCATTTTCATTATTGGTCGTTGTAAAGCGCTTAATTACGGGGCGCGACAAAGAGTGGTTGTATCAGATGCAATTTCGGTATGTTAATATTTTGCTGCTCATTGGTTTTTTGGTCCTGGAGTTGCAATGGCCGCTTTGGGTTTGGCTGCAATTAAAAATAAGTCTGCTTGCCGCTTTGATATGGACTGATTTAATCAATTTGTTGCTGTTAGCGGGTTATTTGGTGTTTTTTTTGTATCAGTCTTATCTATTAACGCATAAAATCAGGGTTTTACATGCAGGCTTTGGTTCTTACATGTTACAATACGGCTATATCTGGTTGTCGGTGCTCAATCTGATCATTTTTTTGCGAATCGATTATTTTTATTTGACCTTGATTCCCGGGGATTTTTCCTGGTATCGGCAAATGCTGGTTGAATCGGTAGTGATGGGAATTTTTATTATCTTGCAATGGTTGGTGCTTTCCATCCGCCGGTTGCGAATGATCGATGCTGGTCCGAAGTTACGGGACTTGGTGGACGAAGTCGCCGGACGATTCCGGTTGAAGGTCAGGGTGGTCCGGACATGGCGTTTGGATGGGGTGAAAAATGCTTTTGCCGGAGGGCTGCTGATCCGGAGTATTTATTTAAGCGAAACCCTGGTGAACAGCGCCAGCCGGGATGATTTGCGGATGATCGTGGGGCATGAATGCGTTCATTTAAAGAAGAGGCATCTATGGGTGAGGGTTGGATTGATTCTTGGCTTGGTTTGGCTTGGCTCATTGTTCATCGAGGAGTTTGAGGAATGGAGCTGGGTAATAGGTACCATGTATGCTTTGTTGGCGTTTTTAATCTACCAGTTTATCGCCCGATGCCAGGAACTGCAAGCTGATCGACTGGCCGCGAAGCTGGTGGGGAATAGTGAAGCCATGGCCAATGCCTTGGTTCGGACCTTTGGAATTGGACACCGGTTCGGACCGATTGTCCGGCTTTTGGCGGGGCATCCCGACTTGGAGGAGCGGATTCACCGGTTAAAACGATTAAATCAATTGGGAACTGGATAAATTTGATTTGGAAAAATTATTCATAATTCCGTAATAGGATTTTTCATCGATTAGGAGTATCTTTTATTGTTGGATTTTGCTGATACCGAAAGGATCTGGTTCTTCTGATCAAGCTCTACCGAACTTTATATACCTATTTTCGCCCGTACCGGTGGTTGTTCTGGCCGGGCGTTGTCTTTATGCTGTTGAATAACGGTTTGAATTATGTGACGCCGTGGGGTGTGGGTTACATCTGGGATCATGTGTTTCCGGAGCTTAAGAGTCCCGAATCATTTTGGACTTTGGCCAAGTGGTGCGGTTTTTTGATTTTAGTAGCCTTGATTCGGGCCGGGTTCAGCTTTTTGATGATTTATTGCTACTGGAGCACCGGAGTCAAACTGGTGCGGGATCTTCGGAACCAGCTCTATGAAAAGCTGCACCGGCTGCCGTTTCGATTTTATGATACGGCCCGTACCGGTGACTTAATGTCCCGGTTGACTTTGGATATTGAAATGGTCCGTAACTTTTACGCCTTCATGTTCGAACACCGTTCACAAATTTATCTATATCTTACAATAATTTCCATATTGCTACTGGTGACCGATTGGAAACTGGCCTTGGTTTGCCTTGCGGTGACTCCGTTTTTGGTTCTTATCGTGCTGAATTTCAGCGCCAAGATGCATGGAGCCGTGGCCAGCCGCCAAACTCAGGCCGGAATATTAAATGCCATGGTTCAGGAGAATATCACCGGAATCCGGGTAGTGAAGGCCTTTGCCATGGAGGCAGCCGAAACCGTCAAGTTTGGTCAAGAAAACCGGCGGATGTTTGAGAAGAACCTGGGGGTTTTACGGCTTCATACTTGGTCGCAACCATTCCTGATTTTCGGTGGCGCTTTGGGAGTGATGGTGGTGCTGGGATATGGTGGATATCGTGTAATTCATGGCGATATGACATTAGGGAAGTTTATCACCTTTATGTCATACCTGGCCATGACCAACTGGCCGTTAATGATGTTGACCCCCAACACCAACCAGTTGCGGCAGGCCGAAGGTTCGGTTGAACGGTTGCAGGAAATCCTGAACCAACCAGAAGAGATTTCCTCTCCCCCTGGGGCCAAAATCCTGCCGGATTTGGCGGGAAGCATAGAGTTTCAAGGGGTTACTTTTGGGTACGGTGAAGTAGGTACTCCGCTTTGGCAGCCAATTTTAAAAGATGTAAACCTGGCTGTGGGTGCCGGTGAAAAAGTGGCCATTATCGGGCTGACTGGTTCCGGAAAAACTTCACTGGTGAATTTGATCCCCCGGTTTTACGATCCACAAGCGGGACGTATTACCGTGGATGGTGTTGATCTTAAAACATTGGATTTACAATGGTGGCGCCGCCAGATTGGGCTGGTACTGCAGGAGACTTTTTTATTTTCGGCCACTATTTATGATAATATCGCTTTTGGAAAGCCCGAGGTCAGTTCGGATGAAGTTAAAAAGGCGGCTCAAGCCGCCCAGATCGATGATTTTATTACTTCACTGGCTGATCAATATCAAACCGTGGTGGGTGAACGGGGTGTGGGGCTCTCTGGGGGCCAAAAACAACGGGTGGCTATTGCCCGGGCCTTGTTATTGAACCCGAAAGTACTGATTTTGGATGATTCAACCTCCAGTGTGGATATGGAGACGGAACAGGCGATTCAAAAATCATTGCAACAGTTGATGGCGGGACGGACCACCATTCTTATCACCCAACGCCTTTCCACCGCGCGCCTGGCGGACCGGATTATCGTACTTGAGAGCGGTGAAATCCGCGCCCAGGGAAACCATGAGGAACTGTTGGACCAGGATAAATTTTACCGGGAGTTGTACAATATCCAAACGCTTAATATCGAACAGCCCGAAGAAAGCGCGTAAAATGTTTTAAGCCGGTGTAAATATTCGTGTTGTCAATAAAGAGGTATCATCAAATGGAAACAACGGAACAAAAGGGTAGTGTTATCAAAAAGGGGCTGGTGGTGTTATCGGAGGATGAAGATCTGGATACCAGCCGGCCGTTTGATGGGAAATTGTTACGAAGGATTTTGGCGTATTTAAAGCCGTACCGTGGACAGGTAGTTTTGATGTGGCTGACGGCTTTGGTGGCCGTTGGGGCGGCTTTGACGTTGCCTTACTTATTGAAAATAGGGATTGATGGATATATCAGTAAACATGACTCTCCGGGATTGATGAAGATTGTTTTATTTTACTTTGGTGTCGCTTTGATTCAGTATCTTAGCATGCTGGCTCAGGGGAAGATAACGATCCGCTTTGGGCAATCGGCCATCTTTGATTTGCGCCGGGATCTGTTTGAACATATTCAAGGATTGTCACTTGGTTTCTTTGACCGGCAAAAGGCGGGGCGAATCATGATCCGGGTAACCAATGACGTGAATTCCTTGGAGGAGTTGTTTACCTCCGGGGTCAGCACGGCACTGGTGGATACCGTTACCCTGATCGGGCTGTTAGGAATGATGATTTGGGTGGATTGGCGGATGTCGCTGGCGATCTGCGTGACCTTACCGTTGATCATCTGGGTGGCTTTTTTTGTGAGGAACCGGCTGATCGGGGTTTCACGGCAGATGCGCCGCCAGCTTTCGGGGGTGAACTCCAACCTGAATGAATCGCTGATGGGAATCCGGGTTACCCAGAGTTATGGTAGGGAGAAAGTGAATGCCGGACTGTTTGGGGCTGTGAATGAGGAACATTACCGGGCGAGCATGCGTTTTGTGCCGATCAATGCTTTTTTCTGGCCCTGGACGGGTTTTTTAAATGTTATCGGTACAGTACTGGTGCTCTTAATTGGCGGAATTTTGCTATTTAATCAAATGATCACTTTAGGCGTCATTGCGGCTTTCACCAATTATATCAACCGGTTTTTTCAACCGATTCAAAACTTAAGCAACTTGTTCAATGTTATCAGCGCGGCCATGGCTTCCTGTGAGCGAATATTTGAGTTGCTAGATTACAAACCCGAAGTGGTCGATCCGGCGGAACCCCATCCGATAGGCCCCTTAAAAGGAGAGGTTTCGTTTCTTAACGTGGATTTTGCATATGATCGGGAATTGGTTTTGGAGAAGTTCAATCTGGAGGTTCGGCCCGGTGAAGTGATTGCCATTGTGGGGCCTACTGGGGCCGGGAAAACCACCATTATCAATTTGTTGACTAGGTTTTACGACCCGAAGGCTGGCGCCGTATTGGTGGACGGCCATGATTTACGGAATATTTCTCAGATCGAATATCGCCGCCAGATTGCGGTGGTACTCCAGGAGACGTTCATCTTCTCGGGAACCATTGCTGAAAATATCCGGTACGGCAAACCCGGGGCCCCAATGTTGGAAGTACGGACAGTGGCCCGGACGGCGGGGATTGATGAGTTTATCATGTCCCTGCCGGACGGATATGAGACCAAAGTCCAGGAACGGGGCAGCAGCCTCTCGGTGGGCCAGCGGCAATTAATCGCTTTCGCCCGGGCTTTATTAAGAGATCCCCGTATTTTGATCCTGGATGAAGCCACTGCCAATGTGGATACCCAGACTGAATTAACCCTGCAAAAGGCCTTGGCCGGTTTATTAAAGGGCCGGACCGCCTTCATTATCGCCCACAGACTTTCTACGATTCGGAATGCCGATCGGATTATTGTGATTAGTGACGGGAGATTGGTGGAGGTTGGGAATCACGAGGAGTTGGT
>JAEZJQ010000033.1 GCA_023436305.1 Bacillota bacterium | reverse complement strand
GACTCCACCCGGCTGGTGGTGAAGTACTCCTGTGGAATCCAGATTGGACCGCTGCCCCAGAAGATCACTATCCTGGTTGATGGGTACACGCTTGAATATCCGGTGCATTCCGGTTCGGAACCCATCGAATTCATGGTCAGTTTGCACTTTAAGGCGAATCGGATGGTGCAGATCCTGTTTCCCTGGGGCGCGGAGATTACACTCTTCGGGATCGGCATAGACGACCAGGCGGTACTTACACCGTATCACGACAAACGCAAGGCGATATGCTTTTGTGGAGATTCCATCACTCAAGGGCTCGGCGCTTCCAGTCCGGTTCAAACCTACCCGTACCTGGTGAGTCAAGGCTTAGATATGCAGCTTATCAATCACGGATATCATGGGCTGGCCTTCCCCGATCCGGCCCTGGCCATTTACCTGGCCAAAGAAGAGAACTGGGATATTTTGTGCCTGGCCATGGGGATCAATGCTTATTTGCTCGGTCAGCATGGGGCGATGGAGTTCGAAAAGCTTTACCAGGTTTTTATTGAAATTATCCGGCTGTATAAACCGAATCAGCCGGTATTTTGCGTAAGCCCCATCTGGCAGAAGGACGGTGACGGGGAGGGTAAATTGAATGGGAAGAATAACAGCTTGCAGGATTACCGCGCCGCCATTCAAAATGTAGTGTTGAATATGCAATTCAAAGATCAGCGCTTGTATTTCATCAACGGTTTGCTGTTGGTTGATTCCAGCGAGGACATCGTGGAAGACGGGCTGCACCCGGATGACGCGGGGATGAAGGCTATGGCTCAAGGAATTTTACTGGCTTTTAAAATTAACGGTGTATTTAAATAATTTAGAAATTATTATTGCATTTACCAGAGTGCATCGTATAAAATAAAATCAAAGTCTGTCATTTAAAAAAGTCAGGCGTTGGTTTATTTTTTTTTATAATTGTCACAACGATAGTAAACGTTATCTTAATGGATGAATATTTTTTCAATGAAAGGAGGGGAAGGGTTTCGCGCACGAAAACGGTCGGAGTTGTGTTTCAGCGGTTGGAACCTGAGTTTTGCAAAAGGAAGGTAAAGAAGGAACAGGAAGTACAACATGAACATGATTTTATAAGGAGGACAGCACATGAACATGAAAAACAAAACAGTTAAATCCATGGTATATTTCATATTGGGAGTGCTATTGGTATTATCGGGCATGATTCTTCCGCTTCCGGTGACTGCCGCCCAAGGACCGCCGGATGGCGGAGCCTTAGTCCAAGCCCCGGCCATGTCGCCCCTGGCCGGGTGGTGTAAATTGCAGGATCTTAATGTCTTTACCACGGCGAATCCCACCGGATGGGCCGGGGGAGATGGTTTGGAAACGGTTGGTTCGGGCCTGCTCCCTTTGGATGAAAGTGAAACATATAACGGCCTGCCGTCCTTGCGGATTAACGTCACCAATAACCCCAGCTGGTGGTGGATGGCGATTATCGTATGGCGGAGTTGGGCCACCACCAATTTGGAACCTTATTACGCGAATGGCGCTATCGAATTCAATGTAAAAGGGGCCGCCGGCGGTGAGCAATTTAACGTGGCCATTCAAGACCGGGCCAATGAACGATATATCAACGGGCAATTGACCGAATCAGTTGTACAGCAAAAACCGGTAACGGATTATATCAATATCACCACCGAATGGCAGCATGTGGTGATTCCGTTAAAAAGCCTGATTGATCCGGACAGTGGTTTTGTTTTGAAACAAGCCTGGTATATCACCCTGCGCAATGCCGCCACCACTTCCATGAAGTTCTGGATCAATGATATCAAGTTCACTTCGCCGGATAATGAAACCAGCTTCCCGGCCATCAAGGTAAACCAGGTGGGATACTCGGTCTGGAGTGAAAAATATGCCCTGGTTAGTGGGTTTGATGGTGTACTCACCGCCGCCCCCGGTACCCCGTTTCAGGTAAAGCGGGCTGTTGACGGCAAAGTGGTATATTACGGTAAACTCAAGTTAGTCAGCGATTATGAACCGGTGATCTCCGGTGAGCGGGTCTTGAAAGCCGATTTTTCCAAGGTTTTTGTTCCCGATACATATTATATTTCCATCCAGGCGGATGGGATCGAGGATTCACCGTCATTTAAGATCGGTTGGGATGTATATGCGCCACTGTTGGTGGATGCCGGCCGTTATTTTTACTATCAGAGAGCCAATCTCAAGCTGGAACCTCAATACGCCGGGGAGTTCTCCCGGGATGACTATACCCCCACCGATTTCAACGCGGCCTTGGAATCTAGTCCTGGTGGCGCGGTGAAGGATGTCTCCGGCGGCTGGTACGATGCGGGGGATTTCGGCAAATACACCAACGCGGGAGCAACCGCCATTTCCGATTTGTTATGGGCTTACGAAACGGTTCCGTTTGTATTTCGGGACAACCAGTTCAATATCCCCGAAAGCGGCAACGGGATGCCGGATATCCTGGATGAAGCCAAGTATGAACTGGATTTTATCTTGAAGATGCAGGACACGGATGGCGGGTTTTATCATCGAGTCTACCCGCAGGAACCTTTCTCCACAAGGTATATTTGTGATGTAGTGGGCTCCGCCACCAATGTGAAACCAACCCCGCACACCGGCAGTTGTGTGGCCATCTTAGCCCAGGCAGCCGTGGTTTATAAGCGGTGGAATCCAGCCTATGCCGCTATATTATTGGATGCCGCTCGAAAGGGCTGGAACTATCTGGAACAACATCCGGAGGTGATTGAATCACCGGGCGGACCTTATTACGACAATTATGATAAAGACGATCGTTTTTGGGCGGCCGGGACGCTTTACCGGGCGACCGGGGAGCTGAAATACAATACTTATTTCAAGGATAACTACCAATCCTTCGCCAGTATTTTCGATGAGCCGGGGAATGGTATCGGCAAAGAGTTTTTCGGCTATTTAAATTACCTGAAATCCGGCTGCCCGGATTGGACCGCCGTGAGTTGGTTCCGGACCAAATTCCGGAACTGGCGTAATATTCAACTTGAACGCTTTCAAGCCGCTGTCTGGCATAACACTCTCCTGGATAACTATTATTGGGGAAGCAATATGCCGGCTTTGAATGTCTCCATGGTATTGGTCATCGGAAGCTTGCTTATTCGCGATATGAATCCGGAAATCATCGGGGTGGTTCAAGGCAATTTTAATTATGTTCTGGGAATCAATCCCATAGCTTTCAGCTATGTCTCCGGTTATGGAAAATATTGCTACACCAATGTTTATAGCGGTATTTACAGCAGCGACGGCAAACCGGGGGTGCCGAAAGGATATTTGGCGGGTGGAGCCAATCAATATGAAGGCCGCTGGTTCTCCCGTTTTAACGGAAAATGTTACAACGATGTCAATACGGAATGGACCACCAACGAGCATACGATTTACTGGAACTCCGCCCTGGTATTCAATGCGGCGGTGTTATCCGTCGGGTCGAATTTGAGTTCCTTGTTACGATAGACCGGCAACGGCCGTATAAGTATTCATGGTAGTAGGAGGCTTCCGTTGGTTAATCCAATGGGGGCTTTTTTTCATTGCCTCCAATTTCTACCTTGTATTTTTTGGGGTTAATCGATAAAATAAAATAATATTTTATTCTTCGTCGAATGTTTTAATTATTGAAGATGGAGGTTAGCATTCATGAAAACTGGAAGTGAAAGCATCCGTGGCGTGTGGCTGCCGATTATTACACCATTTGTGGACGATGAAATCGATTATACTTCCTATCAAAAATTGATTGACTATTATATTTCCCAGGGAATCAGCGGGTTGATTCCCCTCGGAACCACCGGAGAAAGTCCCACCATCACCGAAACCGAAATGGAACAATTGACCGCTAAAACCATGGAATTTGTAAACGGCCGGGTCCCGGTCTACGTGGGGGTGGGAGGCAATTGTACCAAGAAAACCGTGGAGCTTGTTAAGCGGTTGGAGAAGTACCGGGTGGATGGCATCCTCTCGGTTTGTCCCTATTATAACCGGCCTGATCAGAATGGTATCTACCAGCACTTTTTAAAGATTTCCGAAGCCGCGGATGGGAGTATTATCATTTATAATATCCCGTACCGGACCGGCCGGAATATCGAAAACGAAACTATTCACAAGTTGGCCGGACTTAAAAACATCGTGGGGATTAAAGATTCCTGTGGGGATTTTAAGCAGACCATGGATTTATTGCTACATTCGCCGGCTGATTTTGCCATCCTTACCGGGGAAGATCTCTTCTACTATAATACCTTGACCCTGGGCGGGGATGGGGGTATCCTGGCTTCGGCCCACTTGGCCACCGCCGACTTCGTGGCCGTATATCAATTCATTCAGGAGAACAACCACCGGGCCGCTCTGGAAAAGTGGACGAGTCTTGCGGATTTCATCCCGCTGTTGTTCATTGAGCCCAACCCGGCACCCTTAAAGTATTGCTTGCAACAACAAGGTTTAGTCCGGTCCCTGGAAACCCGGTTACCCATCACCGAAATCTCGGATAATTTAAAGGTAAAATTGGATCGGGTGATTTCAAAAATGTTGGCACTTAAGTGAACCGGGTTGGATATCGTGTATATATTTCCATTCCGCACCGGCAGGAAGGAAGATTTATATCTTAAGCCGAAATAACCAGATATGTTTTAAGATCGAAGAGATTACCGGTAAAAAGTCGGAATATTGAGGGTTTGTTGTGGAATGGTGACTTTAAACGATATTGCCAAGAAATTGAACATTTCCGTCAGTATCGTTTCCCGGGCTTTGAATAACAAATACGGCGTGAAAAAAACCACCCGGGAAATGGTTAAAAAAGCGGCGAAGGAGATGGGGTATCAGCCGAATGCCGCGGCACGCAGCCTGGCAACGAAAAAAAGCGCCACGCTTGGAGTGGTATCGGTATCCATGGCTGACTATTACTCTACGGCCGTTATCAACGGCATGGAATTTATGGCCAGTAAAACCGGGTATTCGCTCCTGTTTTCCAATTCTTTCGAGTATCATAATTATCAGGATGTTTTAAATAAAATGGTCAACTCTCAGCGGGTGGATGGCCTGATCATCATTGGTTCCAATATTGGCCAAAACCCAATGATTAATGAACTCCTGGAAAAGGAAACCCCGTTTGTGCTGTTGGAGAGAAATCATGCCGATCCCCGCAGCAATTGCATATGGGTCAATAATATCATCGGGGGATACACAGCCACCAAATACCTGATTGATAAAGGACATACCAACATCGCCCATATCTCGGGACCGTTGAATTTCCAAACCGCCGTCGACCGTCTGGAAGGTTATAAGAAAGCACTACTGGAAGCCGGATTACCGTTTCGTGAAGAATTCGTGATATCCATGAATTATATTTGGGATGGCGGTTATAAAGCCGCCAAAGAGTTGTTAAATCAACATCCAAAATTTACCGCTATTTTTGTCGCCAATGACCCCATGGCCTATGGAGTATTATTTGCGGCCCATGAAGCGGGATTATCGGTTCCGGGTGACTTGGCGGTTATCGGATATGATGATTTGGAGTTTTCCCCCATTATGCATCCGCCGTTAACCACTATCCGCCAGCCGCGTTTTGAAATGGGCGAGAAAGCCGTATCCCTTTTAGCCACCGTTTTGAAAAAACAATCCTCCGGGGAGGGCACCAAAATCCATTTAATACCCGAGCTGATTGAAAGATCTTCAGTCTGAGCTATATGATTGTATATCTTCAATTATAGAATTCTTTTTTAGAGTCTCGGCAATTCTTCGATGCAAGACCGAAGGTCCCGCAGTGATGGTTTTTGGGTTATTTCGGGTTGAGATATGACTGTGTTTTTTTGAATTTTATGATGATGAAAGGAGAATTACCGTTCAAGTAAAGGTTTACATTGTAATAAAGATCTGTTAAACTTTTGTTAAATAATTAATTAAAATTCAAAAATATTTTGGTTTTAGGTAGGTTTTTAATTCTTGACATTCGACTTTCGACTGTTAATAAAGAGGTGATCGCCCAACAAATTGAAGGTAAGCAACCAAGAAGGATTTCCATTAACATCGTTATTCACACTCACATTGAATTTTGAAAAGGAGAAGTATCGAATGAAAAAATTAGCAATTGTTTTGGTTGGAATTCTTATGATTGGTGCATTCATTAGCTGGATGCTTCCTCAGAACACGGTAAATGCCGCCAGTATCGTTTCCATCAGCGTTTGCCAGGCCGGTTACTCGGCGGACAGTCTGAAAACAGCTGTAGCGGTGGTTACGGGAGGAACACTTTCCGATACCGCTTACCAAATTGTCAAAGCCGGTGATGGAACCCAGGTGGTGAATGGTACCATGACCGCTTACACCCCTTCGGGGTGGACCCGGGGGGAAACCTATTATAAAATAGATTTTAGTGCGTTTACCCAAACCGGGGATTTCAAAATTGTAACCAACGGTGTATCTTCAACCCAGTTTACGGTTGCTGAGAATATCTGGACCAATTATACTGATGAAATGGTGGAATTTTACCGCCTGCAACGGTGCGGAGTGGATACCAATACCGCGCTGCCCTCCGGGTTCACCAATCGCCCCAGTTCCGAGGCGTTACACACTGCCTGCCATGTGGATGACGCCAAAAAAGGTTCCGAGTCGGGCGCTAATGCCGATATGACCGGAGCCTGGCATGATGCCGGCGATAATAACAAATACGCCGGGAATATGGGATGGGTCACCGGGGCGCTGGCGCTTTCGTTCCTGCGTCATCCCAATGCCACTTTTGACTATGACAGCAATGGGGTGCCTGATTTGCTCGATGAAGCACGGTTTGGCGCCGAATCCCTGCTGAAAGTCCAGGCGGCGGCAGGAATGAACGGTGCGATTTATGATACCATCGATGCCCCCAACGGCCAGCAGTATTCCTGGAAATACCCGTCCGCGGAGACCAACGGCGTGCGGGGCGATTCCGACGACCGGGTGGGCCATTCCCGGAGCGGTAATACATTTACATATGACGGGGCTATGAAGACCGCCGGAAGCTTGGCCGCGGTAGCCCGGGCTTTTGCTTCGCGGGATGCGGCTTTTTCAAACAGCTGTAAAACCGGGGCCGTTGGCGCCTATAATTGGGCGCTGAGCAATACCAATTTGAGCGGCGGCTTTTACGGGATCAGTGACCAGAACAATTCCCGTTTATGGGCGGCGGTCCAGTTGTATCGGTTAACCAATGAAACCACTTATGGCAGTTGGATTAATACCTACATCAACGGTTTAAATTCGATTAATTCCAAGCCCACCAACTATTGGAGCTTGCAGCCGGTCGCTCTGGCGGAGTATTATCCGGTGGCTGGTACGCTGCAAAGCAAAATCATCACCCTCTTGACGAATCATATCAATGTTTGGAAGAATAACCTGGTGGCTCCTTTCGGAGTAACCTGGCAAAATAATGACGGAAGTTTTGGAATCAATGAGCCGAATATGTCATACGCGGATGACGCCATCCGGTTGTATGAGATTACCGGAGATGCTTCTTTGCGGGATGCCGCCGTCAGCGCCTTGCAATGGACCTTCGGCGTGAACCCATGGGCCAACAGTTGGGTCAGTGGTATCGGCATAAAATATACCACCCATCTCCACAGCCGGTTGGACGCCGATGGGGATAGTAACGCATCCTCGACGATTAAATTACCGGGTTATATGGTCTGCGGCTCCGATTGGTCCGACCCCTTAAACAGCAACAGTACTCATCCCTGGTATGAGGATCGGGCTTTGGCGCTTGATTCCAATCAATGGCGATATAATGAATTTTCGATTTCGATTCAATACGGGCTGGTGGATGTCATCGTGGCCTTAAGTTGTGATGGCGGTACTCCCACGCCGACTCCGACTCCGGTTGCAACTGCAAAACCCGTGATAACCGCCACACCGACTCCGGTCCGTACCCCGACCCCGGTTATTGGTACTCCCACTCCGGTAATTCCCACACCGACTCCGGTTCGTACCGCGACCCCGGCAGTTGCTACCCCGACTCCGGTAATTGCCACACCGACCTCGGTTCGTACCGCGACACCCGCAGTTTCGACCCCGACTCCGGGTACTGGCAATTATGTAGTGATTTATACGATGAATGACTGGGGTAGTGGAGCAACAGTCAATATAACGATTAAAAATAATACTTCCACGGCGGTTAATGGCTGGACTTTAGCTTGGGACTTCCCCGGTAACCAGACGATCACCAATCTGTGGAGTGGCAGCTACACCCAGAACGGGGCTTCGGTATCGGTGAAAGATATCGGATACAATGCCAATATCCCGGCGGGCGGAGGTACCGCAAACTTCGGGTTCAATATTAACTATAGCGGCACAAACGCTAAACCGGCCAGTTTTACATTGAATGGAGCGGCTTGCCAGGTCGAATAATATAGAACGGAGCTTCAAAAAAACAATTAACCCGCGCGTCTTTCGGATGCGCGGGTTAAATAGTTTTTTTAGTCTAAAAACCACTGCTATTTTATGATTAAAAATCCTTCAAATACCCCTCGAACTCCGCCCCCAGCATCTTTTCAATGGCCGGTTCCACCTGCCAGAATTCTTTTAAGGCCAGGTATTCTTTGACAAATTCGGCTTCACCGGGTTTTACTCCCCGTTCGGCCCGGATCAATAAATTCTTGGCGGTGTGTTCGGGGG
>JAEZJQ010000011.1 GCA_023436305.1 Bacillota bacterium | reverse complement strand
GGCAGGAGATTGTTGGGGAGTATTGAATATTTTGACTAAAATGATTCAATGAATTGAGTGATAATTTTGGAGCTTGAGAAGCGCAAAATGTTATATGGAAAATAATAAAGAACCATCTGGTGTATCGAAAAACTGCCGGGTGAATTTCGAAGCATGATTGAAAAAGCTTTGGCAATATATGAGGGAAACATGGAAGAGAGACCCATTGATGAAGAAACGCTCCGGGAGTTTGATCTTTTTTTAAAACAAAAGATAGATTATTTAAATTCGCCAACTCTATAGTTTTTTGGGGGGAGAAAGATGGAAAATCAATCTCATTAAAAGAACAACTCCGGAACTCCATCAGTTGTGCCGTAAATTGCGGCAATAGTGGCGGTGTCACCCAATATCCGAAGAAACATTCAAACAAATCACCCCAAAGGAGCAACCCCATGAAAATCTATTTTGCAGGCCCCCTGTTTTCAGCGGCCGAAAAAAGCTTCAACTTACAATTCAGTGAAAATTTACAGCAAGAAAATCCGGATTTTCAGATGGTTTTGCCCCAGTTAGAAGCGGAAAAAATCATTTCCCAACCGGATTTTCTATCCCGGATGTATCAGTTTTGCCTGCAGTCAATCAAAGATTGCGATGCGGTTCTGGCCATTCTCGAAGGCGCCGACGCCGACTCGGGAACCTGTATTGAAATGGGCTACGCCTTCGGAATCGGCAAACCCATCATTGGGGTCCGGACCGACTTTCGTTCCTCGGAAGACCGGGGGTTGAATCTGATGGTATCCAATATTTGCGCCAAACTGTTCTGGGAACCGGGACTGGCTTATAATGATCTGGTCCGGTCCGTGGCCGAAGAATTAATAAATCTGGTTAAGGGAAATTGTTGATACTTCTTCTTGTTATTATGACTTGGATATAGTAATATTTTGTTTATAGTTACAGGATTGTAACAATTTTTTACTAGTAGAAAGAGGTTGTGGCAACATGATTGATAATAAATCGAATCCGGTCAATGAGAAACCGGACATGGAGAGTATGGACCCGGTAATCGAAAAAACAAGTTGTAAAATCAGGCAATGGTTCGAAAAGAATGATGATCTGTTTTTCTTTATCATCATGGCCATTTTGGCCTTCTGGGTCCGATTGGCTTTTATACCCTTTAAAAGCGGGGACTATCTGATAAATCTGGAAAAATGGTATAATATATTAAAAAATGGGGGTTTCTTATCTTTTAAAGAGAATTTCTACGATTATACACCTATGTATCTTTATCTGATCTGGCTGGCATCTTATCTGCCGGTATCCCCGGAAATGGCAATTAAAATAATATCCTTTGTTTTTGATTTCGTTGGAGCTTTCTTTATCGCTTTACTGGTTAAGGAACACTATAAGAATCATTTTTGGACTCAATTATCGTTTATCGTGGTTCTGTTTATACCCACAGTCATTATCAACAGTGCGATATGGGCGCAGTGCGATTTTATATACACTGCCGCATTGCTTGCAACGATATATTATTTGATAAAGGGGAATAACTGGGCCGCATTTATCGGGTATGGGATCGCTTTCTCCTTTAAAATCCAGGCGGTTTTTTTAGCACCACTGCTTTTATTTTTGTGGCTTAAACAAAAAGTAAAATTATACCATTTCCTGATCGTACCCGCAGTATATATCTTGACCATATTGCCCTGCGTAATAGCCGGCCGGCCATTTTGGGATTTAATGCTGATTGATTTCAACCTTACGGAACGATATCCATGGTTGACCCTGGGATTTGCCAATTTTTACCAGTGGATTGCCAATGGCAATCAATATTTTACGATGTATAAAAATGCCGGAATCATTTTGGCAGCGGCTGCAGTCATTTTCCTTTGCTACCTGTCATATAAAAGCAAGCAAAAAATTGATGAGGAATTCATCTTGAGATTTTCCCTGCTGTCGGTTCTAATTATGCCGTTCTTCCTGCCGTCAATGCATGAACGCTATTATTTCCCCGCCGAAATGATCAGCATTGCCCTGGCTTTTTACCGGCCACGATATATTTATATCGCGATGACTATTATTATGGTAAGTTTCTTCAGCTACTGTGAGAATCTATTCGGGGCGTATATTATCGAGCCAAAATTTCTAGCTATCGCCATGTTACTGGTAATTGTCAAGTTAGTTTACGATTTTATCCGGTATTTATCCTTGGAAGATAGTAAAAATAGCGTAGGAGCATGAGGCTGTCTAAAAAGTATTTTAAATTAGGGAAGATATACAATATATTCCGGAATTAAACGCGACCATTTTATATATTGTATATCTTCTTCGTTTAAGATACCTTTTGGGACAGCCCCACTTCCGGTAAATGTAAAGGATAATTACCCCGAAATAACCAAAACCGCCTCTCAAAGTTTATTGAAGGCGGTTTTTTAGGTTAATTATAACTGCAACCACTTGGCCCATTCGGTAATTCCGGCCGGTGGCGATAATCGATTTACTGATCCGCCGTTTGAATCCATTACATACAACTGATATCCCTTCCCCTCGCGGCTGGACAGGAATGATATCCACTCCCCCGATGGCGACCAGGAGGGGTATTGCTTTTCACCCCGGCTATTATTTAAGAATACTTTTCGGCCGGAACCTGACTCATATCGTAAAACGGAACTTTCCGTCGGCAATCCGAAAGGCTGGTATTCCACGATTAAATACTTGCTGTCGCCGGACCAATCCGGACGAAATTCTCCCATTTCCACCTTATTGATAAAACGGGTAATGGAAAAAACCTGTTCCTGGACTAGAATTAACTCCTTCCGATCCAAGTCGAATATATATAGGGAATAAGAACCATTAAAGCCCTCTTTCTCTTTTAAATCCTTACCGTAAAAGGCCACCGTCCGGGAATTGGGCGACCAAACAGGATACGCCGGCAAAATCGTCATCTCTTTCGGCAATGTCCAGATGGTACTGGTTCTTCCCGCCACTTTTTCCTTAATTTGCAGTTCAAAACGATTGCCAAACGATGTTCTTTTAATGACGGCCTCCGCGTTTTCATCCGGGCTATACTCGCTTGATTTACCGGATGGCAGCGAATCAAAGGGCGGATCAATCTTTCGCAAGCTTCCATCTGAAAATTCCAACACGTACCAACGCAAAAACGAACTATATTGATTGCCGGTCACCACCAGCGCTTGATCGGGTCCGGCGGGTTTCATGGCGAAAGCGTAACAAAAATCTACGTCTTTGCCAAAACTGGTAATTAATTTTGTCTCTGATTTCTCCGGGTCATATTCATATAGTTTCCGATCGCTATAAATCAGCAGATGCCGTCCGGCCTCGTAAGTAATGACTTCCTTGCCGTTAATGATGGTTTGTAAATCCGAACCATCTTCCTTCACAATATACAATGTTTTTTGCTGATCGTCTTTTTGTAAAAAAAGAACGAAGTCATTGGACGCAACTGCTTTTACACCCACTACCGCCAGGGATAACCCGGCGATCATCACCGCAGCCAATACCAATCTCCAGTGTTTCAAGCGAAGCACCTCCGTTCCTATGACAATTTTTATCGAGTTGTGCCAATACTCTTTGAAAAACGGTTTGATCCTCCGAAATTAAATTCTTTTAATCCATTTTAACATATCCGGGGTAAATGTTCACCGCTGCCCATCACTAAAATCCGTTCCCCGCCGATTTCATTCCGGATGCTGACCAACCCCGGATGCAGCGAACTAATCTCACCAATAATCCGGGCATTTTTGCCCAACGGGGTTTGGTGGAGCCAATTAACGATTTCTCCGGCGATCCCGGGTTCCACAATCATGATGGCCTTGCCTTCATTCGCCAGATATAAAGGATCAAGACCCAACAAACTGGTCATACCAAGCACCCGGGGGTCCACCGGGATCTGCTTTTCATAAAGCCGGATGCTCACTTGCGACTGCTTGGCGATTTCATTCAAAGTGGTGGCCAGGCCACCCCGGGTGGGGTCCCGTAATACTCTGACTCCCCGGCCGAATTTTTGTACCAGAGGAATGAGCAATTGATTGAGCGGAGCCACATCACTACACAGATCACTCATCAGACCCATTTCGCCTCTGGCCAGTAAAATTGCCGCCCCATGATCCCCCACAGTCCCGGTGGTTATTACCTGATCTCCGTTTCTCGCCATTTCCCCGCCCAGCCGTACTTCCGGGTTCGCAGTGCCCACACCGCCGGAAGTGATAAAAATTCCGTCAGCGGCCCCTTGATTGACGACTTTGGTGTCCCCCGCGATTACCGGAACCCCCGCCTCACTCGCAGTGGCCGCGATAGATTCGGCAATCTGCTCTAAAAATTCGATTTCAAACCCTTCCTCGATAATAAAGCCCAATGTTAAACCAAGCGGAATAGCTCCCATCATGGTTAAGTCGTTCACCGTCCCACAGACGGCCAGTTTGCCAATATCACCGCCGGGGAACCGCCAGGGAGAGACTACAAATGAATCGGTGGTAACCACCAGATTGCCGCCCGGATTTTCCAAAACCGCCGCGTCATTCCCTTTTCGCAATTCCGGATGATTAAAACGGGACCAAAACACTTGTTTAATTAAATTCGCGGTGGCCTCTCCCCCGCCGCCTTCCGCCAGCCGAATTCGAACCGGCTTTACACTCATATCGGGCGAACCCCCTGTCCAAAAAAATAAAAAAGAAAAGTTAAAAGGTAAGAACCGACAGACTAAAGTCGAAAGCAGAACTTTACGCCAACGTTTATAAACCAGACGGAAGACCCAAATACACCAATTCTAAACTCTTCTAAGCCCTACGCTTCACGACGCGCACCCATTTTCAAGCCCGGTAATAATAATGCGCGGCACATACACCTTCACTGGAAACCATACATGGCCCGATGGGGTGATCCGGTGTACAGGCTGAGCCAAAGTGTCCGCATTCCTCAGGTTCGGCTTTTCCCAAAATAATTTGGCCGCACCGGCAACCCGGTGGTTCCTGGGAACTTATATCCTCTAATTCAAAACGGATTCTGGCGTCGAACTCCCGGTATTTTTCCTTAAAACCGAATCCGGAACCGGCTACAAACCCCAAGCCTCTCCATTCGGTCGTCTCGGGTTCCAGAAACTCATTGACGATTCTCTGGGCAATTTGATTGCCTTCAGCGGAAACCACCTTGGTGTAACAGTTTTCCAACCAGGCGGCCCCGGTTTTAATCTGTGCTAAGAGCGCGGCCACCCCCGTCCAAATCTCCTCCATTTGAAACCCGGTGATTACCGTAGGCAAATGGAATTCCTTGGGCACAAAAGCCAACGAATCGGATCCGGTAATCACGCTCAAATGGCCCGGCGCAATCAAACCATTCAACCGCAAACCGGGATCTGCCAGCAAAGTCCGAAGCGCCGGATTTAAAATCTTTAACGCCGGCAATACCGAAAAATTCTTTAACCCGGTTTGCCAAGCTTCTTTTACAGCCAGGACAATGGCCGGAGCCGTCGTTTCGAACCCGACTCCTAAAAAAACCACATCTCGCTCCGGATGAACCCGGGCAAGCTCAACCGCATCCAATGGTGAATAAACCACCCGAATCCGGCTGCCTTCCGCTCTAGCGACCGCTAAAGTACCATGATTCCCGGGTACTTTTAACAAATCCCCAAAAGTAGTGATGGTTACCCCGGAACGGCGGCTGAGAGCGATGGCTTGTTCTATAAAACCGCTCCCGGTAACACAAACCGGACAACCCGGCCCGGATAATAACTTAACCCCCGGCGGCAATAGCCGGTGGATTCCGGCTTTACGAATGACATTGGTATGGGTGCCGCAAACCTCCATCAAGGTACAGTTCATATCCAAAAATTCATCTTGCACCCGGCGCGCCAAACCGGTTAAATTATTATTCATAACTCATCATTTCCTCAAATAATCGCTTAGTCTCCAGGGCTTCTTCCGGAGGGATGACCTGAATCGCACAACCGGCATGCACTAAAACATAATCCCCGATACTTACCTCTTCCACCAATCGGAGATCCACCAATCGTTTAACACCAAAAAAATCCACTTCGCCTCGCCCGTTTTCAATCGAAACGACCTCGCCGGGTACCGCCAGACACATCAGTAGTCCCCCTCTCCACCATTATATTTCCGGATTGGACTCTTCCTCAAGGACGCCATGTCCTAAGTCGTACCACCATCATTAACGGAATGATATCGAATTTGGAATGAAGTATCCATTATTTGACGCGATTATACAAAAAGGGACGAATCTCGGCCCTTTCCATTCACTCACTATTTAAATTGTCAATTATTAAACACTTTCCTGAAAACAGGATTCGATTCGGGCGTCCTATTTTTTCGCCCAAAATGTGGCGGCTTTCACTGCCAACCAATTAACCCAACTCTCGACGCCGTTCCCGTTTTTACAGGAAACTTCAAATATATGGGCCTTGGGATTCAGTGCTTTAATTCCTTTATAAAAATAGTCGCCGTTAAATTCCACATGTTGTTTCAGATCAATCTTATTTAATACAATCGCATCCGCTTCCCGGAAGATATCAGGGTACTTATACGGTTTGTCATCGCCTTCGGCCACACTCAGCATGAGAACCCGCAACGCTTCCCCCAGTGGAAAATAGGCTGTGCAAATTAGGTTCCCAACATTTTCAACGAATAACAGTGTTTTTGGTTCCAATTTGAATTCCGATAACGCCTTGACGATCATTGGCGCTTCCAGATGGCAACCTCCTTCGGTATTAATCTGAAAAGCGGGGATCCCCATGGAATTAAGTTTATCGGTGTCAATGCTGGAGGCGGGATCTCCCTCAATAACGGCGGTGGGAACTTTCAACAAATGAGCCGTGCTCTTAATCAGGCTGGTCTTGCCGGTGCCGGGAGCGGCCAGCAAATTAACCACCATCAAACCCTTCTCCTCAAATAGCTTCCGGTTTTGTTCCGCGAGTTTTAGTTCGTTCTCAAAAACATCTTGTTCAACTTTAATCTCCATCGTCTATTCCACCTCGATATTCTGAACCAGGCATTCCCGCCCAACATCGGTAAATCTCCCGAGATTGCCGCAAATTGGACAGAGATAATCACCAGGGTCTTTAGTATATTCGGATTGACATTGATTGCAATATAAACGGGCCTTTTCTTTAGTAAATTCCAAAATCGCCCCTTCGGCAATAGTCCCCTTGGCGATCAACCCAAAATACATCTCCATTGAATCGCTGACTACTCCCGAAAGCTCTCCCAACAAAATCCCGATCTTAGTTATTTTCTTGGCCTGATGCGCTTCGGCTTCATGGAGAATGATATTTAAGATCTTTTCGGTTAACGCCATCTCATGCAAGTGTTTTCATCCCCGCTTTGCAACCAAAACCCGGTCGATTCCGGCGAGATCTTTCAATGATTGACAGGTAAACAAACCGGATTCCGCCAGTATGTTTTCCAAAGCCTGCCGTTGATCGTGGCCGTGTTCCAAGGCAATGGCGCCATGATCCGCTAATAATTGAAGCGCTTGAGGTAATAACCGGCGAAACAGCTCCAAACCATCGTTCCCACCGTCTAAAGCCAACTTGGGTTCTTGTTGAACTTCTTTTTGCAATAATGGAATCTCGGAGCTGGGGATATAGGGCAGGTTAGCGACGATGAGATCGAACTTCCGTGAAGTTGCTGAATTCCGAAGCAACGGCTCCAGCAAATCCCCCGTTATAAATTCAATCCGGGAAGCAACTCCCAAATTCATAGCATTTTCTTGAGCGACTTCAATTGCCTCTCCGGAAATATCCACAGCATGCCAAGTGCTTCCCGGAAGCAATTTTGCTAACGATATGGCGATGACGCCACTCCCTGTTCCCACATCAATCCCTTGAATCTCTGTCTGTTTTTCGACCGTCAGGGCACGTCCCATTTCATGAACAATCTCAATCAAAAGTTCCGTCTCCGGCCGGGGAATCAAGACGGCGGGTGTAACTGTAAAATCCCAGCTTAAAAAAGATTTTTTCCCGGTTATATAGGCTAACGGCCAACCCTGAACCCGCTTTACAATCAATTCCCGATAGTTTTGAACCTCAGCGGGAGTCAGGAGCCGATCCCACTCAGAATATAATTTTACCCGTGGCAGATTCAAGACGTTGGCCAATAGCAAATCCGCCTCCAACCGGGGATTGGAAATTTTCTTTCCCTCCAAAAAAGGGATGGTTTTGGTAAGGATGGCGCCGATGCTAAGTTCGTTGATTGACATATTCATTGATCCACATTCTTTAATCGTTCGGCCTGCCCGGCGGTGATTAACGGTTCAATCACTTCGTCCAGGTTGCCCTCAATGATCGAATCCAGGTGGTACAAAGTGAGATTAATCCGGTGGTCGGTCAGACGATTTTGGGGGAAATTATAGGTCCGGATTCGTTCGCTGCGATCACCGGAACCCACCATATCACGCCTGGCCTGGGCTACCTCCTGATGCTGCTCGGATTGAAACTTTTCCAGCAAACGGGCGCGCAATACTTTCATGGCTTTATCTTTATTTTTCAGTTGTGATTTTTCATCCTGACAAGTAACCACCAATCCTGTCGGAAGATGGGTGATTCGAACCGCCGAATCAGTGGTGTTGACGCATTGCCCACCGTGGCCGCCGGCCCGAAAAACATCCACCCGTAAATCATTGGGATTGATATTCACATCAACCTCTTCGGCTTCGATTAACACCGCCACCGTGGCTGCGGAAGTGTGAATCCGTCCGCCGGCTTCAGTCTCCGGCACCCGTTGAACCCGGTGTACGCCACTTTCATATTTCAACCGGCTATAAACCTGATCTCCTTCAATCATGAAGACAATTTCTTTAAAACCACCCAAATCGGAATCACTGGTGCTCAAAATTTCCATTCGCCAATTTTTGAGTTCGGCGTAACGCGAATACATCCGGAATAAATCCCCAGCGAACAGAGCGGCTTCTTCGCCACCCGTTCCCGCCCTGATTTCCATAATTACGTTTTTCTCATCATTCGGATCTTTGGGAAGCAATAATAGTTTAAGTTTCTCGGTGAGACGGTTTTCTTCCGCTTCAAACTGGTCAATCTCCGCCTTGAGCAGGGTAGCCGCTTCCCCGGTTTCTTCCTCCAGCATTTCCTTGGCCGTCGCCAGATCCGCCTTGGTCCTTTTGTACTCCTGATAAGTTTCCACTAACTCACTAATAGAAGCGTGTGCTTTCGCCAATTTCTGAAACAACGGTTGATCGGCAATGACTTTCGCATCACTGAGCTGGACACTTAATTCATGGTACTTCTCTTCGATGGCAATTAACTTATCAAACAAATTAAATCCCCTTTATAAGCTGACAGTTACTAGTTATTCGTTATTTATCACTGGTTGTTAACAATCTAATCTGTAATCTATTTTCCCTTATCCCGCTGCCGCGGGTTCCACTTCAACTTTTTCCGGAGCATACGCTTTCCCGCTCACAACCACCGGGGCTTCTTCCTGCAGGACGGCCACCAGTGAATTTATAGCCACTTCAAGTTGGGTGTCATCCGGTTCCCGGGTAGTCAAACGTTGCAGCCAAAAGCCGGGGGTGCTTAACCAGCGCCATAAAAAGAAATCCTGGCGCCGTCCTGTAAACTTGATAATCTCGTAAGAAATGCCCGCCACAACGGGTAATAAAGCGAGCCGGGTCGCCATCCGCATCCAAATGGTGTCATATTTTAAAAACGAAAATAACAACGCGCTGATAATGACCACAAACAGCAGAAAACTGGTTCCGCAACGCGGGTGAAAGGTGGTGTGCTTTTTGGCGTTGTCCACTGTTAAATCTTCCTTGGCTTCATAAGTGTTGATTACTTTATGCTCGGCGCCATGATAGGCGAAAACCCGCTGGATATCTTTTAAAAATGAAACAGCAGCGACATATGTCACCAAAATCAAAATCCGGATGGTGCTTTCAATCATATTACCCCAAAATTGACCGGGCAAAACTTTATTCAATAAAGTTCTGGCGAACAGTGGTAAAATTATGAACAAAACCACTGTCAAAGCCAAAGCCACCGTAATCATGAGCGCGCTTTCCCAACCGCTTAGTTTGGCCTCGCCTTCTTCCTCCATATATTGATCGGCTGAAAACATGAGCGTTTTCATTCCGAGCCCAAACGATTCGCCAAGTCCGATTATTCCGCGAATAAAGGGCCACTTAAGCACCGGATATTTCTTTGTAATGGAGCCCACCGGTTCTTTTTTTATAATGATCTCGCCGTTATTTTTTCGGACCGCAACCGCTAAACAATTCCGGCCCCGCATCATGACTCCCTCGATAACCGCTTGCCCGCCGTATTGAAAGTCGGGACTTTTCTTCATCATTACACCTTCTTCGATTTGGGATAAACACCATGAAAAAGCATAATTCGATTAAAGGCGAGGATGTAAGACGTAAATAGTAAACGCCGAACCCTCGCCTTCTTATGGTCGCCTGTCGAAGATGAAAACTACCGCTTTTCGAGACGTTTTCTAAACTTCTCAACCTGGCCGCCGGAATCAACGATCCGTTGTTTGCCGGTAAACATCGGGTGGCACTTTGAACATATTTCAACCCGGATCTCCTTCTTGGTGGAACCGGTCTCAAATGCTGCCCCACAGGCGCAAGTCACTTTCACCTTATCGCTATATTGCGGATGAATGCCTTCTTTCAACTTTGTCACCTCACCTAATCCAAAGAAATCGTTGTGGAATAATCATTTCTAAAAATCGATATAATCCAATAACTTTTATATTATATCATAGAGAATAGGGGTGTGCAATAACAAAATTCGGTTGAATGGGGTGTAGGACTTAGAGCAGGAAGCGTAAAAGAGTGAGTTTAGTGTAAATGCCAATTTTCATAAAATTTGTGCCGTAGGTCGAGTAAGCCCCAAAAAGTTCTATAAACCCCGCATAAATTCAGGCTTTAGACGAACCCGGCCCCGTAACGCCTCATCCAGAATTCTTAACAGTTTTTCCTTATCCGCCGGGAACCTTCCTTCCAGCGGTAAATAGTTGGAGGCGTGATCACAGCGAAAAATGGTCCGTTCCAGTTCCAATCCGGCGATGATCCCTTGAGTTTCCTCCAATAATTCCACGGAATTCAACTCTTCAAACCCGCCGGTTTTAGCGTCTTGATATAGTGGTGTCCCAGGAATCAGCATCAGGGATAGAAATGAGAGATAACGCGGCTGCATTTGATTTAAAGCGGTAATCGTCTCCCGGACATGAAGTCGGGAATCCCTTCGGCCGCCTAAGCCCAACAACACGATGACCGAAGATTTAATTCCGGCTTGTTCCGCCCGGCGCACCGCTTCAATCATCTCCGCCACCGTAGCCCGCTTCCGGCAACGGTCCAAAATTGTCTGGCTACCGCTCTCCAGACCGATATACAGCAACCGGAGCTTATGATCATATAACTGTTGAAGTTCTTGTTCGCTCCTGCCGGTGATGTTGTAACCATTTGCGTAACTGGCTATCCGGTTGAGTTTGGGGAATGAATTGTTTAAAACATCCATGATAGGCAATATTTTAGAATTATTGACCGCCAGCGCATCCCCGTCCATTAAAAAGACCCGCCGCGTCTCCGGATTTAACCGCTTTTCCTCTTTGATATCCGCAATAATCTCCGCCAAATCTTTCACCCGGAACGGCTTGTCCATATACGCTCCGCAATAAGTGCAACAATTGGCGGTGCACCCGGTGGTTACCTGCAGCAGAAAGCTATCCGCTTCAGCGGGCGGCCGGATGACAGGTTCGATGATGGGCATGGTATATCAATCCTTCTTCAATGGATGAGTCTCACATAACGTATTATATCACAAATGACTCTCATACTCGTTCCATGATTCCAAGATTATTTTTGATTGGATATTGATTTTTATATTATATCAGGTATCATGAATTTATATCAAAGTCCATCGATTTCACACAAAAATTATGGCCTACTTTTCACGAAGGAGAATATCATTGATGAATCTACGATACCCATGCCTGATCCTCGATCACGACGATACCACCGTCGATAGTACGGCTGTCATTCATTATCCCGCCTACCTGGAAGCTTTGCGGATCTTGCGCCCGGATTTCCATCCGCTTACGTTGGACGATTTCTACCGCATCCATATCGACCCGGGTTTCTTGACTTATTTACGGGATGAACTGAAACTGAACCCGGAAGAATTCAAGCTGGAACTTGAAATTTGGCGGAAATTCACCAAAGAACGCATTCCGGCATTTTATCCGGGGATGTTTGACCTTTTACAGGACTATCGGGCCCACGGCGGGTTCATTGCCGTCTCCTCCCATTCCGAAGCGGAGATCATTGAACGGGATTACAAAGCGAATAATGATAACTTTTTGCCGGATATCATCTTTGGCTGGGATGAATCCGAGTCCAAACGCAAACCGGATCCGTACCCGGTCATGGTCACCATGAAAAATTTTCATTTACGGCCGGAGCAAATTCTGATCGTTGATGATTTAAAGTGGGGAATCTTGATGGGCAAAACTACCGGGACCGCCACCGCCGCCGCCGGATGGGGCCATCGGGTTCCGGAGGTTGAGAGTTACATGCGGGAGAATTGTGATTATTACTTTGAAAAAGTAGGGGAATTAAAGGATTATCTTCTTCTTTAATATCACTCATTGCGTTTTGGTTTCCCCGGTATTACGCCGGACCGGTCCGGTGAAAAACACGGATATCCTTGCCGGAGCCGTGTTAATCTTTTATTTTGGGCTGGGTATAATTTCCAATCATCAATCCCGGAAACTTACTCTTTAAATCCGCCAGCCAATCATCAACCCCGGGCAACTCCTGATTGTCTATCTTTTCAGCTAACTTCTCGGGATCAAGGTTTAAATTCCGGATTTGAACTTGTTTAACTCCGGTTGTAGCGATAAAATCATATAACGCCGTTGTCTCCTTACTTTGATTCGAAAATCCGGGGAAAAATAAATAATTTATCGCCACTGCCACCCCGTGATCGGCGGCATATTTGGCGGAAACTTTAACATCATTCAAGCCATACCCGTTAGGCCGGTGATACCAATTATAATTCTCGGTCACAGCCGAGAACAAACTGATCCGGATACTATCAAGTCCGGCATTTACAAGCTTCCGAATCCCCTCGGAATCCCCGGCGTTTGTGTTAATGTTGATAGTCCCTTGAGACGTCTTTTCCCGGACAGCCTGAATGGCATTGGCCAATAATTCACTTTCCAACGACGGTTCTCCCTCACAGCCCTGGCCGAAGCTGACAATTCCTTCGGAGGCTAATTTCAAATGCTCAACCATTAACTCCACAATTTCACGGGTGGAAGGAACAAATTGAATCCGGCTTTGGGGGGCCGGGCAGCATTCGGCGGATTGCTTGGAGATACAACCCAGGCAACCGGCGTTGCAGCGGGGTGATACCGGAATCCCGGCTTCCCAACGCTCATAAAAGATATTTTGGGCGGTCAAACAATGATATTCCAATGCGCATTTGGCGAGTTGCTCCAAAATACGGTTTCCGGGAGACTTTTTTCGTTTCCGGGCAATTAATTGAGGCAGATCCGGAGTATTATAAAAGCTGGGATTCCATTTCAGTCCGGCGTCGGTCTTAACGGCCGCCACTTTAATCCGGCCTCCGGCCGATCCGGCGGCGGTATAACCGAACAAAGGCAATTCCAAAGAGAGGTCCATTTCATAACCGGGCAACAGCTTTCGGGTATACCCAACCGGTAAAATCGCCGCCACCGCACTAATCTTTTGGCCGGGGGACGCTTCGACAACCTGGATTGAATCCGAATTTGAATCGTAACCGGTGGGCAGCCGTCCCGGCAGGGCAACCAATTCACCTCCCGCGGGGAGATCCAGCCAAAGGTCACCGGCAATCTCTGCTTGAAGTCCATTCATACCAATGGCTTGAAGTTCCGGTTCCTCATATAACCGGCCGGTTTCATCCTGATAAATTAAGGAAATTTTGTTTGAATTCATTGGCGTTTATTAAATAACCTCGAAAATGTAACATTTTAAGTATTCGGTTTCCGGTACTCCCATGACTACCGGGTGATCCAACCCTTGGGTCCGCCGTTCCAATAGGCGTAACCGTTTTTTGCTATCAGACGCCGCTGCCTGGATGATATCCCAGAACAATTCGTTACTGATATGATACGAACAGGAACAAGTAACCAAAATCCCCCCGGGACCTAGCAGTTTCATCGCCCGTAAATTAATCTCCTTATAACCGCGAATGGCGCTATCCAGAGTTTGTTTGCTTTTGGTGAAGGCAGGCGGGTCAAGGATGATCAAACCGTACTCTTCTTTCTTTCCGGCCTGATCCCTTAAAAAGTCAAAAGCATTGGTCACTTTGAACCGGCAAATTTCATCCAGGCGATTGAGACCGGCATTTTCAGTTGCCATATTTATTGCATCCTCGGAGATATCGATTCCTAACACCGAGCTGGCGCCATAAGCGGCGGCATGAATCGCGAAGCTGCCCACATGGCAAAAACAGTCCAAGACCCGGCGACCTGCCGCGAAATTGGCCAAAACCGCCCGGTTCGCCGATTGATCTAAAAAATAACCCGTTTTCTGTCCTTCCAATAAATCGATCCGAAATTGCAGGTTATTATCCCGAATTTCCAGTGAATTCGGGCATTCGCCATAAATACACCCGGACCGTTCCGGCAATTCCTCCAAATGCCGCACCGCCAAATCACTGCGTTCGATGATCGCCTTTGGATTGCACAATTCCACTAAAAGCCCCACGATGAGGTCATGATTCACTTCCATGCCCATGGTTAAAAATTGAACCACCAGGTAATCTTCAAACCGATCAACGATTAACCCGGGCAGTAGATCCCCTTCGCCAAAAATCAAGCGGTAGGATGTGGCGTTACCCTTAACTCGCTTCCGATATTCAAGGGCTTGCCAGATCCGGTTCCGAAAAAACCCCTCATCAATCGTCTCCCGGTTGGTGGTTAACAACCGGACCGCTATTTGCGAAGCCTGATTATAATAACCCACACCTAAAAATCTGCCGCGATTATCCATTACTTCCACAACTTGTCCCGACTTGGCGCCGATCCCGATGATTCCAATCTCACCTTGATAAACCCAGAGATGCCCGGCCTTAATCCGTTTCTCTTTTCCGGCCTTTAAAATAACCTGATTCATTGATCCTCCATGATTAATTTTTTCAAATAGGACTTTAAAACTTTACAATTTATTGGCTATATCCCTTCCCGCAATTACCCCCGAGATGGAAGCTTGCATCAGTCCCCGGGTGACTCCGGCGCCATCGCCAATGGCGTATAAATTGGGAATCTGCGTTTCCAGACTGTGGTTTAATCTCAACCGCGACGAATAAAACTTGACTTCGACCCCGTACAATAAAGTATTACGGGAATTAACCCCCGGAGCGATGGTATCCAGGGCTTTCAGCATTTCCAGTAAAGCCAGCAGATGCCGGTACGGAAATACCAGGCTAAGATCACCCGGCGTCGCTTCCTCCAGGGTAGGTTTCACCAAACCTTTACTCAGGCGTTCTTTGGTGGAACGGCGCCCGTTCATTAAATCGCCCAGCCGTTGTACCAGTACTCCGCCTCCCAGAAGATTCGCCAGACCCGCCACATAACGTCCGTACGTAATCGGTTCCTGAAATGGTTGCGTGAAATTTTTACTCACCAGCAATGCGAAATTGGTATTGGCCGTCTTCCGTTCCGCATGGCTATGTCCGTTAACGGTAACCAAGCCTTCCTGGTTTTCCATCACCACTTCACCATGGGGGCACATGCAGAAGGTACGCACCCGGTCCTCAAAAGTCCGCGAATAATAGATAAATTTGCTTTCAAAAATTACCTTGGTAAGCTCCTCCATGACTTCCGCCGGTAATTCCACCCGGACGCCAATATCCACCGGGTTAACGGTGGACTCCAGTTTCAGCCTTCTGGCTTCTTTCACCAGCCAGTTGGAACCCTCCCGGCCCGGGCCAACGATTACATATTGGGACAAAATTTCCGTGCCCTTGGTGGTTCTTACTCCCTGCAAACGGCCATCCCGGGTTATGATAGCGGCTACCTCTTCTCCGGTGAATATCTCCACTCCTTGTGCCATGAGATGATCTTGCATTGCCTGCAGCACTTTTTGGGAACGCCCGGTACCCAAATGCCTGATCCGGGAGGGTATGAGACGCAAGTCCGCCAGAACCGCTTTCTTTTCGATCTGGGCGATAGCTTCTTCATCCGTGCCGTAGATTTCGGTGGGCGCTCCGAATTTGACGTAAATATCATCCACCGCTCTGATCAGCTTATGTAATTCATGTTTTGGAATATATTCGTCCAAGAAACCCCCGACTTCGGTGGAAAGGGTCAATTTACCGTCACTAAAAGCACCGGCCCCACCCCAACCGCAATCGATGGAACAAGGAGAACATTGGGTGCAAGAGATCTTGCGCTCGGCGGATGGGCAGCTCCGCTCGGACAGATTCCGCCCTTTTTCCAAAATTGCAATTTTCACCGGCCGTTTCACGGCTTGCAGCGAACCTGTCAATTCCAGCGCCGCGAAAATCCCCGCCGGACCGCCGCCGATAATAACCACATCATAATTTTTTTGAGTCAACTTTATCACCATTCTTTAGCTTTCCAGAAATTATGTCGAAATATAAAACAGCGAAATTTTCAGTGAAAATTCATTCATAAAATCCCGTTGCATTTATTATGTATTCAACAAATCGAAAATAACTCCTTTAATGAAAAATAGAGCAAGGAATATTGGTATAGAGCAAAACTTTTTTCCTATTGGAATGTATCGAAAGCGAGGTATGACAATGAAACGGTTATTTTTTAAACTATCAACTATTTTTGCCCTGTTTGGTTTGATGATTTTTAGCCATGGTTGCGGTGGCGGCAGGGCTACTACCGGTAGTGTCAGCGGTAAAGTTATTTTCGGGGTGCAACCGGCTTCATTATCCTCGAAAAACTCTTACCCCGTTATCCCCTTAAACCAGAATTC
>JAEZJQ010000129.1 GCA_023436305.1 Bacillota bacterium | reverse complement strand
CCGCAGAAAAAATGCGGAGCTTTTAAAAAGAAATAAGGAGGAAAAGTATGTTTGTAAATATATTATCATGAAATTGTTTTAAAATGATGAAGAATTTGTAACAATTTAGTTAAATTATCTAAGTATGGTTAACATTCTCTGGATTACCGGATAATTATCAGAGGAGATGCCGTAAAATAAAGCGAAATCGTAGCATGAAATTGAAATAAAAATATTTTAAAAGGAGTGATATCATGACCAAAATAACCATGATCTTAACAATGACTTGTATGTTGTTAATGACACTAACCGCTGCAGCTTTCGGTAACCCCTACACACTCCAGGCCGAAAACGGGATAATTCAACCACCCACCGGGTTGGGATTCGATGTAACCAGTAGTTTTACCAAAACCGGCGCGACGGCGCAACTGGACCCATCTGTAAAAGCCACTATAAGTTATGGCGCGTTTTCCTCAATTACAATTGCCGGAGAATTTGTAAAAAGCTTAAATAGTAACGATATTAGCGGAAAACTAATCAAATTCTATTATTCACCCATCCACGAACAGAAAGGCTATACTGTTTATTTGAATTATGATTTGGACCATTGGGAGATCCCCGTTTATGGGATTTCGTTATGGCTGAATACCAATCATTTTTTAACTTACGTGAATCTTCAAGCCCTTACCCGTAATCAACCCGGAACCATACCGCTTACAATTACCCCGGGAGCCAACTTGAATTTCGGCAGGTTAGGGATGGGCGCTGAAATTGTGATTCAACCCAGCAACTGGAGTTTTCAAGATTTACAGGCCGGGGTTAGTTATGAGCTCGTGAAAGACATTCATCTCAAACTGGCATATCGTACCGGGATGAATCATAACCTGGACCAAGGTTATCGGTTGGGATTAGCGGTAGAGATTTAAGGCAATTCAATTAGAAGAAAACTTTAAAAAGCACCGGACTTACGGTGCTTTTTTGGCTGCCTTTGATATAGGCTCGAATCGTTTTCGATCAAATTACGAAATATAACCAAATATTTACTCACGGTTGAAAAAGGAAAATTCTTAAAATAAAAGAAATAGAAGATAGTAAAGTTTTTAAACGATGAATCCGATTGATTGATATCAAAAAAATGAGGTTTAGATCCATGAAAAAAATAATTGTGTTTCTATTTCTTTTATTTTTATTGGGCGGCGTACTATATGCCGGGACCGGAGATCAAAATCCGGTTCCTTCTTCGCATAAACTTACGAATATCGTCGTTTCCGGAGAAACTCCCGGTTCTCCATCGTCAACAGTATTGCCAACCAATCCCATCCGTATTGTCGGGCCGGTTGAAAATGCTCATTTACCGGAGATATCATCCACATTTGTATATGGATCGGTACCAGTGGGCGGAAAGCTTTTCATAAATGGTACTTTAACGCCGGTTCATCCGGGCGGCGGTTTTTTGGCCATGGTTCAGCTTGTTCCCGGTAAATTTAATATTAATGCCGAATTCCAATTGGCGGATGCCACGTACCGGCTTACCCGGACTGTTTTTGTGGCTGGTTCCGGACAGCCGGCGCCTGTATCGCCGTTAACCATCGACTATGTAAGTTCCGGGCCGGATCAGGAATTGCTGCCCGGAGATGATGTGAATGTGGTTTGTAAAGGAAGTCCCGGTATGAAAGCCTTTTTTACGGTGAAAGGCGTCAGGAAAAAATTTCCCATGACAGAATCCGAAACTGCTTCTAGAGGGGTATACCGTGGAGTGTACCGGGTTGGAAATAAAGACAGGCTTAAAAACGCCAAGATTAAAGTAACTCTTGTGGATAATGAAAATAAGAAGATATCCTGGGAAGCCGACAGTACTTTTTCACTGTTCCCGAATGATCTCCCGGTAATGGCTGAAGTAACGGCGCCTGATGTGGTGTTGCGGGCCGGTCCGGCATTGACGGTGAATGACAAAGCAGGTTATCTGATGTTTCCGCCGGTGGGAACATTATTACAGATAACCGGAAGGGTAGGGGATGAATACCGGGTACGACTAACGAAAACCAAAACCGTGTGGGTAAACACCAATCAAGTAAAACTGCTTCCAGAAGGAACTGTTCCGGCTCATGTCGTTGCTGGAAGTATTTCCATCGGCGCCAATGAGCGTTCGACTTTAATCCGCCTCTCGCTGGAACGGAGAATACCTTATAAAATCGATCCGGATGTTGAGGGGAAATATACTGATATTACATTCTATGGAGCTTTTTCCAATACGGATTGGATTACCCATACCACCGCCGGTATCATCAAAAATTTAAACTGGTTTCAGGATGATGAGGACACATACCGGTTGCGGGCTTATACAATTCCGGACAGCTGGTGGGGCTATGATGCCCGTTTTGAGGGGAATGTATTCGTATTTGAATTCAGGACGCCTCCATCGTTAGCTCCCAATAGCTCCCCCTTGATGGGACTGACTATCGCCGTTGATGCCGGTCATTCGCCCGATACCGGAGCCATTGGTCCCACCGGTTATCTTGAAAAAGATGCCAACCTGGCCCAGGCAATGAACCTGAAAGAAAAATTGACGGCCAAAGGCGCAAAGGTAATTTTGATTCGCCAAGGCTCCCAAGGGGTTTCTTTAAGTGAACGCCCGAAAATTGCCTGGCAAAATAAAGCGGACATGCTGATTAGTATCCACAACAATTCTCTTCCCTATGGAGGCAACCCTTTTCTCAAACACGGCTATGGGGTTTATTATTATACTTCGATGAGCTTGCCGCTGGCCAAGGAGATTCATACCGCTTACGGTGAAATATTCCGCCCGGGCGGCGAGTTTAATTTGCCGGATGACGGCTTGTACTACGGCAACCTGGCGCTGACCCGCTCCCCTCAAATGCCGTCTGTACTCATTGAATCCGCATACATGATTGTCCCTGAAGAAGAGGCATATCTGAAAAATGATAGTTTCCGTTCCGCTTGTACGAATGCGATTATTCTAGGGCTGGAGCGTTATACCCGGGGTATGCGGAAGCAAATGTAAAAGTAAAGTTAAAAATATACTTTCTCTTATACAAACCTCTCAAATCGTTCCTGTGATGCTTTGCAGATCGGGCAAACTTGCGGGGGATTTTCCCGGGCGCAGAGATAACCGCATACTTTACAGCGCCATACCGGTAACGGTGGATTGATTATGGACGGAGAATTCGAATCAGATTGGTTCATTTTTACGGCGCCCCCTTGTCGGCGTCTCTCCGGAATGGAACTGGAGAGTTGTTCTTGACCTTTCGCAATTTTGCCGGAAACAAATAATGAACAGTAACAAGTGGAATGTTCATTAAGATCGGCATCCCGGTAATCACATGGACAAATAATGTCCAGGTCTTGCGCTTTTTCTCCGGCGGCCAGACGGCAGGGACAAGCCGGATATCCGTACCGTTTCGAGTTCACCAGCAGGCTTTGAATCAGTTCCTTGGTAAAATCGGTATCCGGGTTGAGAAAATATCCGGATCTTTCAGTATCCACTTTTAGTTTTTGATAAAATTGGTCAACTTCCGCAGGAGTAACTATCGGCCCTTCACTCATTCGCTCAACTCCGCCCTGATCTTGGTTTCGTTGAATCCCACAATGCATTTCTCATTATTAATGACCAGTGTAGGAAAGGATGACAACGGATTCCAAGTTTTTAATTCCTCGGTGGCTTGGATCTTATCAGTGCCTTCAAGTAGATCCACATCAATATAATCATATTCGATGCCTAAATTTTCTAATAAACTCTTGGTTTTCTTGCACCAGATACAGGTGCTTAATGCGTAAAGGATAAGTTTCCCCTTGTTTTTTCCGGCAATATGCTTCATAATCATGGCCATTCCCCTCCGTTGAAGAATCATTAAGCGGCTTATTTCGGTACAATTAATCTTACATATTACTCCGACGATTAAACGCGTAACGCATAAATACACCAAAGAGTAATCGCCGGATTCAGTTTATCCTAATGGATATTTTTTATCAACGAAGTAATACTTCGCTCAATAATCGTAAATTCCTTTATCAATGCAAAACAAACCGTTTCCGGTGGATTATCTAAAAAAAGAACAATAGCTGATATTACTTCGGTGATTAATGATATCCATTGGATATTGATCAAGCCCGGCGATTAGGCCGGGCTTTGGTTTACTAATTGATTATTGGCAGAAATTGCAGCGTGTGCTAAAAGTAGTTGAAGGCCTTACCGTGGTTGTTCCCTGGGGACAAGGCAAACACAAATTTTGGACTTTTAATGCGGAAAGCTGCAGAATTTGTAAGATAGCCAATAACTCGGTGATGATAGTAAAGCCCAATGCGCCGTTCTGTTGTAAAATGAACTGCGCTTCATTAAGCCGGTTTAGAATATCATTTTTACGAGTGGCATTAATCGGCAGTTCTCTGACAGCCCCTTTGACCAGTTCGATTTGGATGACTAAATTTGCGGCAACCGTTGGACTGAAAGCTCCCGGATTCCCTAAAAAATCGGCAATCATTTGTGAGACATTCTGGATATTCTGTAATACCGAACAGGCACTCATTGAAATCACCTCCGCTCTATTGTATGCAACGTTAGAATGGAAAGCAATACGATTTGCTAAAAAAAGTCTGCCTTCCCAAAAAAAACAGTTTTTTTACCAAAAACTATTGTAACAAAATACAATCATCATATTTTTACTACAATTGGTTAAGCTATCGTAAAAAAAGGGGTGATCCTTTGAAAATTTATAAACAATTATCCATTGTCCGAAAGGTTGCCTTGAGTTTAATCATCATCTTGACCGTATATTTAATCACTATTTGTCCCGGTAGCAATCAGTTGATTCAAAGAATTATTCCCCCATCTGCCAACATACCCGGCCGGAAATTGGACCAACCAATGCGTATCCGTGTCTATACTACGTATCTTTTGTGCGGGCATCAGGAACGGGTAATATATAATAATCCAAGTCAACGTTTTATAAAGGAAGTTATTTCCCGTTTTGAACAACACTCGGATTATAAAATCCGGCGAGGGCGAAAGCTGATTTACCGGATTCAAAAAAGAAATTGGTGCCCATCCTGTAATAGCCATCAGTTTTTGGGTATCAATGATCAAAATGTGATCGTTCGATACGGAACTCCGGTTAAGCCAGGACCGGTCCGTGAAATACTTCATATTAACGTCAACCAACTACCAAATTCGGAACGGGAGGATTTAATGCGAGGCATCCGATTTACTGATAATAAAGAAAAACTGCAGATTATCGAAGGTTTAAGCGAAATGATGGGGAAACCGTGAAATCCGTGATCTTCTAAATTCTCAAAAAAATACGTCCGTCTAACTTCAATTTAGACGGACGCGGCCGGAAATTCGGACCCTTTGGATTTTACAGCGGCTATGCAGGCAACTCACAGTTTAAAAATCTAACTGTTACGCACCAATCGCGCGTCTCAGCCGGCGGAGACTAGCAACAACGGTAAATATAACCGCGTGCATTTTTAGCCTGACTCAAAACGGAGGAGGCATCTCAAGATTTGAGGCATCCCAAAATTAGAGGCGCCTCCTCAGAGTTTTTTGTAAATCCAAAAAGCCGAATCTAGCTTAATATATATTATGTCCATTGCTGAATTTTATACTTGCGATCAAAAATTTTTAATGCAGCAGGAAAAATTTTAGTTTAATCGAATAGTACGAATAGTAAACGAATGACAGACGTAAAGTAAATGTATGCGCATGCGCGTACAGAATTAAGGGGGTCATCATTTGAAAAAATACCAAGCTGGCAAAATCCGTAATTTGATCTTACTTGGGCATGGTGGTTGTGGTAAAACAACTTTAGCCGAGGCGATGCTTTTTTCAGGGAAAGCCATCGACCGTTTTGGAAAAGTTGATGATGGGACTTCCACCATGGATTATGATCCGGAGGAGATCAAACGGAAAATATCGATAGGGGCTGCGCTCGCCCCGCTGGAATATAAAGACCATAAGATCAATCTCCTTGATACTCCCGGCTTTTTTGATTTTATCGGGGAAGTTAAAGGCGCGACCCGGGCTGCCGATGCCGCGTGTGTAGTAGTATGCGCCGTTTCGGGAGTGGAAGTGGGCACCGAAAAAGCTTGGGGTTACGCGGATGAACAGAAACTGGCCCGGTTGATATTAATTAATAAAATGGACCGGGAAAACGCCAACTTTGATAATGTCTTAAACGCTCTGCGCAATAAATTCGGAACCAATGTGATCCCGGTTCAAATACCCATTGGAGCGGCTGATAAATTTCAAGGCGTCGTTGATATCCTCAATAATAAAGCTTATGTATTCGAGGGCGGTAAAATGGTAGAAAAACCGGTCCCGGATGATCTGGCCGGACGCGTTCAAGAATACCGGGCGATGATTTCCGAAGCGGTGGCCGAAAATGACGATGAGTTACTGAACAAATATTTGGATGGGCAAGAATTGACCAATGAAGAATTATTGGCCGGAGCACGCAAGGATACGGTTAGCGGCAAACTGGTGCCGGTTCTGGCCGCGTCATCATTAAAACAGAATGGAATTATGAATCTTTTGGATGTTATTGTAGATTATTTACCGTCACCTGTTGATCGGGGAGAGTTGACCGGTGTTAATCCGGTTTCGAATACCGACGAAAAACGGAAACCGGTGGATAACGAACCTTTTTCAGCATTGGTCTTTAAAACGATGGCCGATCCTTTTGTCGGTAAATTAACTATATTTCGAGTGGTTTCGGGGACCATCAAGTCCGATTCCCAGGTTTATAATGCCAGTAAAGGAATTATGGAACGGGTTGGTCAATTGTTCATTATGAAAGGAAAAACCCAGGAACCGGTTACGGAGTTGGGAGCCGGAGATATTGGCTCGGTTGCCAAATTACAGGAAACATTTACAGGACAGACCTTGTGTGACAAAGATAAACCAATTCTTTACGCGTCCATCGAATTTCCCAAACCGAAATTATCATTGGCCGTTGAACCCAAAGCCAAAGGTGATGAAGATAAGATTGGCAATGGTTTGGCGCGTTTAACCGAGGAGGATCCGACCTTTTCGGTGATGAAGGATAATATCACTCACGAAATGGTAGCCTCCGGTATGGGTGATTTACACATTGAAGTGATTACCAGCAAGCTCCATAAAAAGTTTGGAGTGGAAGTGAATCTAAAGCCTCCTAAAATTTCTTACAAAGAGACCATTAAAGGAACGGTAAAGGCGGAGGGGAAACATAAAAAACAAAGCGGTGGCCGTGGGCAATATGGCCATGTCTGGTTGGAGCTTAGTCCGCTTCCCACAGGCAGCGGTTTTGAGTTTGTTGACAAAATCTTCGGTGGGTCCGTCCCCAGAAATTATATACCGGCGGTAGAAAAAGGTTTGCATGAAGTCATGGAACGGGGCGTATTATCCGGAAATCCGGTGGTTGATGTAAGAGTAACTTTGTATGATGGTTCTTACCATGCGGTGGACTCTTCGGAAATGGCGTTTAAAATTGCCGCTTCCTTGGGATTTAAAAAAGGATTTACGGAAGCCAAACCAATTTTATTAGAACCGATTTTAAACGTGGAGGTCAAGGTACCCGAGGAGTATATGGGCGACATTATTGGCGACTTAAATAAGAAACGCGGCAAAATTTTGGGTATGGAGCCTGATGGGAAATATCAGATCGTCCGGGCTTTGGCTCCGCAAGCAGAATTAAGCAGGTATGCCATTGATTTGCGTTCCATGACTCAAGGACGGGCTGATTTTACCGTGAATTTTGACCATTATGAGGAAGTGCCGGCGCAGTTAGCGGAAACCATTATTGCCGAAGCCAAGAAACACATGACCGAGGATGAAGAATAAGGATGTTAATCAAGGAATTAAATGTTTGAGCAAGCGATCTCATCAATTTAATGCTTATCAAGGCGGGAGGAGTATATACTCCTCTCTTTTATTTTGGTGGAGTTACAAGAGTACAAATTTAATTAAAGAAATCCATAGCAGGCGACGATAAACTAAAAGAATACATAAAAAGGGGAGATCGCTTATGAAGTTACGGGTGATAGTTTTCTTAACGGCTATATTCATTTTGGTGAGTACAATTCCTTGTTGGGCTTCAACGGGTGATACTTATATCTGGGTAAGTGAAGATCTGAACGGAGTGTATAATAAGATCGGATATTTCCAGCAGGAAGAACGATTTACGAAAATTGTAGCCTCCGATTCAACGGCGCTTAACTATTTTGATATGTCATTTGGCTATCAGATTATTACTTTTGAAAACGTGGGAGGTTTATACGGAGAATTAGGGGTAAATTCCACCAATGGCAATCTCAATTTGTTATTTGGGGCAGGATTTATTTATGAAAGCCCTGGTTCAACTTTTTTAATTCTGGTGGGTCCCAAATATTATGTGCAAGAAAAGAAAGTAATTACTGAAGGCCAGATATATGTTAAAATTATTGATCCGGTGATTTTAAACGCCGGATATGATACCAATAGTAATTCCTTTTATGTCGGGGTAGGGCTTAAATTCCGATAACTGATAAGCCGTTCTCGATTTGTCTATTTGTAAATATAATTGTCATAACGGCTATTTTTATAAACTATTCAATGATTATAATTTCCCAACAAGATAAAGAAGCTTCCAAAAGGTAGCTTCTTTTTTAATCATTTAAAAATCACAAATTGCCTCGGAGATTTCCACCGGCTCTACAGCCAATATTGATAATCGAAATTTATATTTTTGGATATAACCGAATACAATCATGAGTATTTGTTCCGAAAATAGTGAACTGCAAATTTTCCCTTCCCATTAAAATAAATCCAACTATCATATTTGAAATAGTTTTCCCTTCAATGAAGAATAATATATATAATATTATTGAACCGCAAACAGAGCTTCGGAATATGCTATACTTTATAAGCCATGGGCTCTAAACCGCCTTTGGCCTGATTTTCGAATCGTGAAAACCGGCCTATTGATTTTTTTTATAAAATAATATATACTATACCTAGTAGGGTATAATATAACTCCAAAAATTAAGAGGTGATTTAAAATGGTAAGCATTACCGAGAATAGTTTTGAAAATGAAGTCTTAAAAGCAGAACAATTGGTTTTGGTTGATTTTTGGGCTCCCTGGTGTGGCCCCTGCAAAATGGTGGCCCCAATACTGGAGGATATTGCGAAAGAATACAATAAAGTGAAAATCGTAAAGGTGAATGTCGATGAAAACCCCAGTCTGAGCAGTGAATATGGCGTTATGTCCATTCCTACAATGATAGTTTTCAAAGACGGGAAAATGGTCGATAAATTCGTGGGGGCATTACCGAAACCGGTGATTGTCGGCAAGATCAGCAAATGGATTTCTTAAAAAAGGATAATTAAATTAAAAAAAGCTTAGTGCTGCACGGTACTAAGCTTTTTGGTTTAGATGACAAAATTCCTACGCGCCGGCTAAAACATGAAAAAGTTCTTTTCAATTCACGGTTCCTGTGTTATACTATTTGAGGTGTAATTTAATTCACACGCTTGCTGATTTTGGCGGTGGTCCCCTTAAAGCAACCGCAATTAAGAGGTCCGCTAAGAGTTGACGCAAGTGGAGGGACTAAAAACCAAATGAAAGGAGGTGACTGATGTGGCTGTGATTTCCATGAAACAATTGTTGGAAGCCGGCGTACATTTTGGTCACCAAACCAGACGATGGAATCCTAAGATGCGCCCGTATATCTTCACCGAAAGGAATGGGATCTATATTATCGATCTCCAAAAAACGGTGAAGAAAGTGGAAGAGGCTTATAATTTCGCGCGTTCCGTCATAGAAAACGGGGAAACCATTTTGTTTGTCGGTACCAAAAAGCAGGCTCAAGATGCAATTCGGGAAGAAGCCGAACGGTGCGGAATGTATTATGTTTCCCAACGTTGGTTGGGTGGTACCTTAACCAACTTTACAACCATCCGATCCCGGATTGACCGGTTGCGTAAAATTGAACAGATGGAACAGGATGGTTCCTTTGAAGCGCTCCCGAAAAAAGAGGTTTTAGAACTCCAAAAGGAAAGATTGCGGCTGGAGAAGTTTTTAGGCGGCATTCGGAATATGCATAAACTTCCGGGCGCCGTGTTTATCGTTGATCCCCGCAAAGAACGGATTGCAGTGGCGGAAGCCAGAAAACTGGAGATTCCGATTATTGGTATCGTTGATACCAATTGTGATCCCGATGAGATCGACTGTGTGATTCCGGGTAATGACGATGCTATCCGGGCAGTCAAATTATTGGCCGGTAAAATAGCGGATGCGGTAATTGAGGCCAAACAAGGTGAACAATTAACCGATAACACCACCAACATGGTAGCCGCTACGGAAAACGGCGGGAATGCCGGCGAAACCGATGTGACATCTGAGCTGGAAATGGACTTGGAACAGGCGTAAAGAATGGGGTGGTAGGGCTAACCCGATCCACCCCACTTTTTTGACTGAGGTTCAACTGATTTCTCTGATTATTCGCCATACTAAGGGCTGAATCCATATGTAAAGGGGTCGATATTGGAAATTCCCGGCATGTTGAAAATTCGTCCAAAGTGGCAGTTATATAATGTTTTTGACATTAAAGCGTTTTTTTGACGCGAGGATAGGGAGGTATTTTTATGGCTGAAATTTCAGCATCCAGTGTCAAGGAGTTACGGGAAAGAACCGGCGCTGGTATGATGGATTGTAAAAAAGCTTTGGCTGAAACCAATGGTGATTTGGATAAAGCAATTGAATATTTACGGGAAAAAGGTTTGGCCGCCGCGGCGAAAAAAGCCGGACGGATTGCCGCAGAAGGATTGGTTAGCGCCTTTATCACCCCGGATCGAAATGTTGGCGTATTGGTGGAAGTCAACTGTGAGACGGATTTTGTCGCTAAGAACCCCTCCTTCATTGAATTTACGAAAAATGTGGCTGAATTGGTGGCTTCCAAAGCCCCCGCGGATCTCAACGCCTTATTGGAGACAAAAATGACTACCGGCCAAACCGTTACCGAAACCATTACCGGTTTGGTATCAACCATTGGTGAAAATATGGCTTTACGGCGTTTTATACGATTTGAAACCAAGGGCGTTGGGATGGTGGACTTCTATATTCATCTTGGTGGCAAGATCGGTGTTTTACTGGAATGCTCGGTTACTAAGTCCGATACTCTCAACAATAATGATTTTCTTACATTTATTAAAGACATGGCGATGCAAGTAGCCGCAGCCAAACCGGAGTATGTCCGGCGGGATGAAGTTCCGGCTGACGTATTGGAACAGGAAAAAGCGATCTATAAAGCGCAGGCTATGAATGAAGGCAAACCTCAAGCCATCGCCGAAAAGATTACCATTGGACGGATCGAAAAATTTTATAAAGAAGTATGTTTGGTTGAACAACTTTTCATTAAAGATAACGATAAAACCGTTACCCAATTGATTCAGGAATTGAACTCCAAATTGGGTGATAATATCACCTTGGTTCGTTTTGCCCGTTTTGAAAAGGGTGAAGGTATTGAAAAGAGAAAAGATGACTTTGCTGCTGAAGTAATGTCGCAAATGAAAGAATAAGGTTTGAAAGGACACGAAAGTGTTCTTTTTTTTAGGTGAAACATGGAAGCGACTTCAGCAATGAAAATAAATCAATTTTCACGGTAAAGCAGGAAATAATTCTCGGTTCGCGAAAATATATTACGATAATTATGGAGGTAAATGTGGATGGACACCCCAAAGTACAAACGTATTGTGCTTAAATTAAGCGGTGAAGCTCTGGCGGGTGAAAAAGGTTTTGGAATTGATCACGAAGTTGTCAACTCCATCGCCAAACAAACCAAAGAAATTGTAGATATGGGTGTGCAAGTGGCGGTAGTTGTTGGTGGCGGTAATTTTTGGCGCGGGGCTATCGGCAGTCATTCCGGGCTGGATCGTTCAACTTCGGATTATATGGGAATGCTGGCGACGGTCATCAATTCTTTGGCGCTTCAGGATGCATTTGAACAATACGGGGTGGCGACCCGGGTGCAAACAGCGATTGAAATGCGTCAAATTGCCGAACCTTATATCAAACGCCGGGCGGTACGGCATCTTGAAAAAGGCCGGGTGGTGATCTTTGGAGCCGGTACCGGAAATCCTTATTTTTCCACTGATACTACCGCTGCTCTTCGGGCAGCGGAGATTGAAGCGGAAATTATCCTCATGGCTAAAAAAGTGGATGGCGTATATAATGCTGATCCTAAAAAGGATCCCAATGCCACCCGTTTCGATAATTTAAACTTTATGGAAGTTTTACAACAGCGATTGGGGGTCATGGATTCCACAGCTACATCCTTATGCATGGAAAATCGTATTCCATTGGTAATTTTTAATTTAACACAAGTTGGGAATATTAAACGAGTGATTTTAGGGGAAAAAATCGGAACATTAGTCAGGGGGTAGAAGGAAAATGATTAAAGAAATTATCAAGGAAACCGAAAATCACATGAAAGGGGCAATTGAGTCTACGAAACATGAGTTTCAAGGAATTCGCACCGGAAGGGCCAATCCGGGAGTCCTGGATCGGGTCACAGTCGAATATTATGGGACACCGACTCCCTTGAGCCAAGTTGCCAGTATCAATACCCCTGATTTCCGAACTATCGTGGTGCAGCCATGGGATAAGTCCGTTCTGGGAGCTATCGAGAAAGCCATTCAAAAGGCGGATTTAGGTTTAAATCCCATTAATGACGGCAATATAATCCGGTTGCCCATTCCGCAATTGACCGAGGAACGGCGTAAGGATTTGGTTAAAATAGTAAAAAAAGAAGCCGAGGATAAAAAGATTGTCATTCGGAATTTACGGCGCGATGCCAATGATAAAGTTAAAGCTTTAGAAAAAGAGGGCAAGATTTCCGAGGATGAGAGTAAAAAAAGCTTAGATGAAATCCAAAAACTTACCGATAAATATATTTTGGAAATTGATAAATTAGTGGAGATCAAAGACAAAGAGATCATGGACGTTTGACCAGAATTCAGTGGATTTACCTGATTTCATTGATTATTTTGTTGATTTCCTGGGGTCGAAAGATATATGTCGGCAAATGATTTTACATTTTATTAAAAATAATGGATGTTTTTAAAAAAAGTTAATTCTTTGTATGTTGGTGTGATCTCAAAGTTGTGAGGTAACGTTCAGAATTCATGGGATTATTTAATTGGTTTGGGATTGAAAAATCAGAAAAAACATTTACGAATATTCCGGGACATGTGGCGATAATTATGGATGGAAATGGACGATGGGCCAAATCCCGAGGGTTGCCACGTTCCGTCGGCCATCGCGCCGGGATGGACCGCGTCCGGGATGCGGTTGAAGTCTGCCTGGAGACCGGAGTCAAACATTTAACATTGTTTGCTTTTTCCACCGAAAATTGGCGGCGTCCCGCCGAAGAGGTGGATTATTTAATGAATTTGTTTGAGGAATCACTGGGTAAAGAAGTTGCCCAGTTAAATAAGAACGGGGTCCAAATCCGATTTATCGGTGGCCGGGAAAAACTGAAGCCTTCTTTAGTCCGAATGATTACTGAAAGTGAAGCTTTAACCCAAAACAACCAGGCGCTTGTTTTAAATATTGCCGTTAATTACGGCGGGCGCGCGGAATTAGTTCAGGCGGTTCGTGATATTTCCATGTTGGTTTCCCAGGGGGAGCTCACACCTGAAGAGATAACGGAAGCTGAATTATCCAAGCATCTTTTTACCGCCGGCCAGCCTGATCCGGATTTATTAATTAAACCCGGCGGTGAATTCCGGATTAGCAATTTCTTAATCTGGCAAATGGCTTATACCGAGTTTTATTTTAGTAAATTATATTGGCCGGATTTTGGAAAAAAAGAGTTTTTCACGGCATTTAAAAATTATGGCAGCCGCGAGCGACGTTTTGGTACGGTAAAGGAAGGGAATAACAAATTATGAAAAAGAGAATCTTCTGGGGAGTTTTATTTGCGGCTGCGGCTTTGGTTGTAATTAAGCTGGGAAGCTTGAGTTATACTTTAACGATTGGGTTACTAACGGTTCTGGCCATTTTAGAATATGTGGAATTAATGAAGAAACAAAACTTTCGGCCACAGACCGAAATAATTATAGTATCTTCATTATTATTACTGTTTTTTATTTATTGTAAGTGCTTTCCAATACCGGGTTTTCCTTTGCTTGATCAATTGAGCACGGAGGGTTTGTTTGCGCTTATGTTGATCATTGTTTTTTTTACCACTTTAACCTTGGAAGTGATGCGTGGAAATCCGGATCAAGGCCTGGTGAATGCCGCCGTTAACTTATTCGGAACGGTCTATATTGGGTTTATGTTCGCATATATCTTATTGTTAAGATTTATTCCCGACGGTTTTTTTTATTTATTATTTACTGTAGGAGTTACCTGGCTGAATGATTCAGTCGCATATTTTATAGGAGTTAATTTTGGCAAACATAAACTTGCACCCCAGATCAGCCCTCGTAAAAGTATTGAGGGGTCTATCGGCGGAATTGCCGGAGGGTTGCTGGCCGCCGTTATACTTGGAATCTATTTTCAAAAACCGGTGCCGCCTTTATTGGTTGTGGCGTTTTTGGTGGTTATCGCCGGTCAATTTGGGGATCTGGTGGAATCGATTATTAAGAGAAACGCCGGGGTAAAGGATTCGGGTACATTTTTACCGGGGCATGGCGGTATATTGGACCGGCTGGATAGCATGTTGTTTACAGGACCGGTAGTCTACTACCTAGCATCTTATCTACCGCTTTTTTAAATTCAAGGGGCCCTAACGACCCCATAATTCACCTGACTACTCCGGATGGCCCATGAATGTACGCTATATGGGGTAGGTGATGAACGATAAGCCGGGAATTTCGGTTGTTAATGATCTTATTGTTATTGGGCGTTGGGCTGATTTTGGGATTTAAGTTTCTTTTTCCCATTATCGCCCCGTTTTTATTAGGAATCACCTTTGCGAGTCTCATTGAACCATGGGTCCGAAAAATGGAAACTTACCTGAAAATGAGGCGCGGTTTTGCGGTGGGTTTGGTGTTATTCTCATTTTTAATGTTGGTTTTGAGTCTGACCGGTTTGACGTTGCTCTCGTCGTTTCGGGAAGCGGAGCGTCAGTTACCCAAGATTCCGTTATTAGTCACAAAACTATCCGAAGTATGTTCGGGATTGATGATTCATGTGGGGCAGCTTATCAAGTATAACTTGCCGGGTTTCTCATTCAACTCGGAGCCGGCTGCCCAGTTGTTACAATCATTTATACGGTGGGTGTTGAGTTTTTTGCCCCATTTCCCGGATATAATTTTAGTGATTACCTTAGGGGGCATCTCCGCTTATTTTTTCAGCCGTGATAAACTCATCATTAGCCAGCTTATATTTCGTTGCCTGCCGGATGATTGGCGGATTACCACCATTCAAATCAAGGATGAGCTGGTTGTGAAAATCGGTCGGTTTTTCCGGGCAGAATTGGCCTTATGTTTGATCACTGCGGGATTAACCTGGATTGGGTTTATTGTTTTAGGAATTCCCGGTGCTTTTACTTATAGCTTTTTGGCGGGAATATTTGATTTAATTCCGGTGATTGGACCGGGCATGGTTTATATTTCTTATGCAATGACTCAGTTTTTAATGGCTGATTTTTATCACGGGATTGGTTTAATCGTCGTTTACCTGCTGGTGTTGTTGATCCGTCAAATTGCCGAAGTTAAACTCATTGGAAACAACTTTGATTTTCATCCGTTGATCACAATGATGATCATTTATATTGGAATTAAAGTTTTCGGGTTCAGCGGCATCTTTTTGGGCCCGGTTATTATTATCACTTTACGGGCAATTTATCGGGCATTAGCAGTTCGGCTGATATAATTCCTTGATAAATGTTTAGCGGTTTTTAAAAATATGCTTTCCCCGATGATTATTTTAATTGAAGCTGGGTTTCATTATGATATAATGATTCAATAGCGGTATGAAAACCTATTTTTTATAAGAAATACCGTTTTTCATTGGTGGTGTAACGTTTGCGAACGAGATTGGCGATTTTAGGATCCACCGGTTCTATTGGAAGGCAAGCTCTGGAAGTGGTTAAGGAATTTCCGGAGCGTTTTCAGGTTACAGCGTTGACTGCCGGTTCCAATATAGAGTTATTCGTGGAGCAGATCCAAGTTTTTAAACCACGATTTGTAGTCATCGCCGATCCGGGGCTTTATCCGGAGTTAAAGCGGCGATTAAGCGGGGCTTCACCGGATCCGGTTATTTTGACCGGTGTGACAGGATTAACGGAAGTGGCGGCCTTACCGGAGGTGGATCTGGTATTGGTGGCCGTAGTGGGTTCCGTTGGCATTAAACCAACCTTGGCGGCCATCCTGGCCGGGAAACGGATTGCTTTGGCCAATAAAGAAACTTTAGTGGCGGCCGGTTCCATTATTATGCCGGCCAGCACGGCATCCGAAGTAAGCATAATCCCGGTTGACAGTGAACATAGCGCTATTTTTCAATGTATTGCGGGACGCTCCCGGACACAGATTGCGAAATTGTTGTTAACCGCTTCCGGGGGTCCGTTTCGGAATTACCGGCGGGAGGAACTGGAGTCGGTGACTTTGGAACAGGCCTTGCATCATCCCAATTGGCGGATGGGTGGCAAAATAACCATTGATTCGGCGACCATGTTTAATAAAGGGCTGGAGATTATCGAAGCCCATTGGCTGTTTGATATGCCCTTCGACCGGATCGAGACGGTGGTTCATCCTGAAAGTATTGTTCATTCCATGATTCAATTGCTGGACGGCTCTTGGATCGCGCAATTGGGTTTGTGCGATATGCGTTTGCCGATTCAACTGGCGCTCACCTTTCCGGAACGTTTGCCCAATTCATTTCCGGTGTTGGATTTTTCGCAAATCATCCGCTTAAATTTCGAGCCGGTGAATCCTGAACTGTTACCGGCCATTACACTGGCGTATGAAGCGGGGCGGACCGGCGGAAGCCTTCCGGCGGCCTTGAACGCCGCCAATGAAACCGCCGTCAATGCATTTTTGATGGGTAAAATCCGTTTTACCGATATTATTCGCATGGTATCCAAAGTGATGGAATACCATCAACAAGAGGGTTTTAAATCTGTTCCATCTTTAGATGAAATTTTGGCGGTTGACCTTTGGGCCCGGGAAATGGCGCAAAGGCTGATTGAAAATCCAAGTTTGAATTGAAGTGTGAAGGATATAATTAAAACAAAATAAGTAAACTCCATTGGAGAATGGTGATAATAAAATTAAAAACTTTCCGCGCCGGGGAACCGGGAGGTTAGGGGAGTAAAAATGAGGGAGGTTATCCCGATGGGTTCTTTTGATTTTAATGCAATTTGGCAGTTCATTATTTTACTTAGTTTGTTGGTGGTGGTTCATGAGTATGGACATTTTGCGGCATCCCGGGTGTTTGGGGTCAAAGTGTATGAATTCTCGGTAGGTTTTGGGCCGCTAATCGGCAAATTTACATGGAAAGACGTACAGTATTCGTTCCGTTGGATCTTACTGGGTGGTTTTTGTAAAATCGCCGGGATGGATATGGAATTGGAAGGGAATGAATCGGATCAGACTGCTTTGAAACCGGGAGAATCCTTTCTTGATCTTCCTTTGTGGAAAAGGATCGTGGTGGTCGCGGCAGGACCGTTTTTTAATTTGTTTATGGCCATGATTTTAATCTTCTTTACCTTCACTTTAATCGGCCAGCCCACTTTCTTAAATAACCCGGCCCCCATCATTGAACAGGCCATGCCGGGATCGCCCGCTTTTGAAGCCGGATTTCGGCCTGGCGATAAAATATTGTCCATGAATGAGCGCCCGGTGAAGCAATGGGTCGATATTCCGCAGCTGATGAAAGAAATTGGCGGGAATCCTGTGACTATTAAATTTGACCGCAAAGGCCAAATTCTGGTTAGAACAGTTAAGCCGATGTATAATCCGATTGAAAAACGCTATATTTTGGGAATTAACGGCGTCACCGGATATAAAAAGGTTCCGGTGTTGGAGGCGGGGAAAATGGCGGTGGTTTATCCCTGGCTCTTTATCAGGGATACTTACAAGGGGTTAGTGATGATGATCCGGGGTGAGGTGAAAGGCGGCGGAATGGGGCCGATTGGAATGGTGGCCGCCATGGAGCAGAATACCAAGTTACCCATCTACTATACGCTATATTTTATGATTATTATCTCGATTTCTTTGTTTTTTTTCAATATGTTGCCATTACCCCTGCCATTGCTTGACGGCGGTTGGATAGTGATTATGATTCTGGAGCGGCTTTTACGGCGGGAGTTCACCGCCGAACAAAAATCGGTGGCCCAGTTGGTCGGACTGGCGTTGATAGCTTTCTTATTTATCGTGATTACGTATGGTGACATCATGACGATGTTCCGGCGTTTTTTTGGAGGGTAAGCGATGCCAGGCGTGAGAAAAAAACGGGTTTGGGCGGATCCCAATCTTGAAGGCCGGGGTAAGGAAAGGCAATCCCGGCGTTTCTGTTCCCGTTGCGGCAATACGGTACAGCAGGTCCGAATCTATAAATCATTAAATCTCTGCGAATTTTGCATGAAAGAACTGGCCTTAAAACGGGATGGCGTGTATAGTTGCCGGATTTGCGGCCGAATTGCTCCGGAAGAGCTCAAGAAACACCGAGGATATTGTTTGCAGTGTGTTTGTCCGGCGTGCGGCAAACCGGATCCCGAATCCATAAGAAAAACGGGAATTTGTTATCAATGCGCTCAAGAGATGGGAGACTTTTGCCGGAATTGTGGCAAGGAAGCGGCGGCTCAAGTAAGAAGAAACAAGGGTTTATGTGACCAATGTTTTAATACGGTAAAATCAAAACATTAGAGAAGGTATGTTTATGAAACCACGCCGTTTATCGAGAGTAGTATATGCCGGTCCGGTCGCCATCGGTGGGGATAATATTATTACAGTACAATCGATGACGAATACCGATACCCGGAACCGGGAGGCTACTTTGGAACAAATTATCAAATTATGGGAAGCCGGGTGTGAAATAATCCGTTTGGCAGTGCCTGATCGTGAGGCTGCCGCCAATTTAAAATTTTTTGTTCAAAATTCTCCGGCGCCGTTGGTAGCGGATATTCATTTCGATTACAAGCTTGCTTTGGAGGCCATTGAGGCAGGGATAGGTAAATTACGGATAAATCCCGGAAATATCGGTGGAGAGGAACGAGTGAAATTGTTGGCGGTGAAGGCCAAGGAACGGGGGATTCCAATCAGAATCGGAGTGAATTCCGGGTCGCTGGAAAACGATATATTGGCCAAATATTACGGACCCACTCCGCAAGCAATGGTGGAGAGCGCGCTTCGACATATCCGGTTGCTGGAAACGGAGAAATTTAATGATATTATAATTTCTTTAAAAGCATCCTCGGTTTTAGCGACAGTTGAAGCTTATCGATTATTGGCCAACGAATGTGAGTATCCGTTTCATATCGGAATAACGGAGGCCGGAACATGGTATAAAGGTTCGATCCGTTCCGCCACAGGCTTGGGTATATTACTTTGGGAAGGTATTGGTGATACCTTGAGGGTTTCTTTAACGGGTAATCCGGCCCGGGAGGTCGAAGTTGGGCGGGAGGTTTTGCAGGCTTTGGGTTTACGGAATTTCGGAACCACGGTTATTTCTTGTCCCACATGCGGCAGGTGCCGGATCAATGTGGAAGCTTTGGCGGAAAAGGTAGAGTCCATGGTTGCCGGTGTGCAAAAACCGCTGAAAATTGCCGTGATGGGCTGTGCCGTCAACGGCCCCGGGGAAGCCCGGGAAGCAGACCTGGGTGTGGCTGGCGGGAACGGAGAGGGTTTGATCTTCCGGAAGGGAGAGATCCTTAAAAAAGTGCCGGAAGGAAAGATCATTGAAGTGCTGCGGGAGGAATTAAAGAAATTAACCGGTGAAAACCATTAACCAGAAGATATATTTAAGATAAAGTCATATCTGAAGATGACAAAATAATTTATTTGCGTTAAAAGCTTAAATTACAATTCAAAAGTAGGCGTAGCGGCGGCTCACGCGCGAGGGGAAGATGTTTTTTGTTAAAAATCCCTCGCCTGGGACGCTAGTTTTATGATAGAATTGAAAACAGGGCATAAGAATCACCATGTTTTACTACATAAATTTGCAACTCACCACTTTTGAACAACCGGCAACTATAATCTAAAACGGAGGTCTCCATCATGTTACAATCCAAACTACTCGCTCCAACTTTACGCGAAACACCTGCTGAAGCGGAAATCGTCAGCCATCAATTAATGCTGCGGTCCGGTATGATTCGAAAATCAGCCGCGGGAATGTATACCTATATGCCGCTGGCCTGGCGGGTTTTAAAGAAAATCATGCAAATCGTCCGCGAAGAGATGGATCGAGAAGACGGGCAAGAATTGGCGTTACCCATCGTTCAACCGGCGGAGATCTGGAAGCAGTCCGGGCGTTGGGATGTATACGGTGACGAAATGTTCCGGCTGGAAGACCGGCATCACCGAGAGTTTTGTCTGGGGCCGACCCATGAGGAGATCATTACCACGGTGGTTAAGAATGAAGTCCGTTCCTACCGCAATTTACCGTTACGATTATATCAAATCCAGAACAAGTACCGTGACGAGATCCGCCCCCGGTTTGGGCTGATGCGTGGCCGGGAATTCATTATGAAAGATCTATACTCCTTCGATCTGGATGAAGCGGGACTTGAAGAGAGTTATCAGGCCATGTACCGGGCTTATACCAATGTCTTTAAACGATGTGGGTTGAAATTCAGGCCCGTGGAGGCGGATTCCGGAGCCATCGGGGGAAATGCAAGCCAGGAATTTATGGTTTTGGCTGATGCCGGTGAGGCGTTGATTTTATATTGTGATTCCTGTGATTACGCAGCCAACGTCGAGAAAGCGATATCGCGGATGCCGGCTTCGGCGTTTGACGGGGAAGTTCAGGAGAAAGAACTGGTGGCCACTCCCGGTTATAAAACCATTGATGAAGTATGCGGATTCTTGAACATTAAACCGGAGCAGACGGTCAAAACACTCTTTTACGGAACAGATTCCGGCTATGTGGCGGTATTAACCCGGGGCGACGACCAGGTGAACGAGATCAAACTCGGGAATTTGCTCCGCAGTAAAAAACTCTACCTGGCGCCACCGGAAGAGATTCACCAGGTTTTAAGATTACCGGTCGGGTATGTAGGTCCGGTGGGCTTGGACGGTAAAGTTAAGATTGTGGGCGATGAGCGGGTGAAACAGATACATCAAGTTGTGGTTGGGGCCAATCAGGATGGTTATCATTACCGGAATGTTGAACCGGCACGGGATTTTGGGGAAGTCACCTATGCTGATCTCCGCCTGGCAAACGCGGGCGAACAATGTTCCCGGTGTAATGGACATTTACAAGCGGTTCGCGGAATTGAGGTCGGCCAGATATTCAAACTGGGAACCAAATATAGTAAGTCGTTAGAAGCTACGTTCTTGGACGAAAAAGGGCAGAGCCAGTTGATCGTAATGGGATGTTACGGAATTGGCGTTAGCCGGACCATGGCCGCGGCTATCGAACAGAATTATGATGCTAACGGTATTAAATGGCCCATGGCCATTGCCCCGTATCAGATTCATTTGATCGCGGTGAATCCTGAGCAACTGCCGGTGGCCAAGGAGTTATATGAGAAATTGACCTCTCAAAATATCGAGGTATTGTTGGATGACCGCGACGAACGGCCGGGAGTAAAATTTAAAGACGCCGATCTGATTGGAATTCCGGTCAGGATTACCATAGGACCCAAAGGCCTTGCCCAAGGTGAAGCGGAAGTCAAGTACCGTGCGAATGGCATCGAGGAGCGCTGGCCCTTGGATCAGGTGACGGAAAAAGCCTTGGCGTACATTCAAGAGCAGATGAAATAAGATAAGCGTCAGAAAGTAATGCTTTTTTCTTCCCCCGCAAGGAGAGGAGACAAACGAGAGAGGTAAGGTTCTATGCCCGAGCAGTATGTTATTAAACCGGATAATCGGTCATTAAAAGCAATCAAGGGGATTACGGAGATCCCCTTTTCCTTTCCGGCGGCAGGGTTGCTGGAGGAGGCTTTTATCCAACAGATCATTGTGGATACCCGGGATTCTTCCTGGGAAATTAGTTTGTTGCTTAAAAATGAACTGGTGCCCGCCCAAGTGGCGGAATTGGAGCAGGCGTTAACAGGGTTGGTGTTGGGATTATCGAAAGTTAAATTAAAAGTAATTTACCCACATAATTTGCCACCATTGAACGAACGGCTGGACCGGAACTGGGAAAAGATTATCGTTGCCGCAGCTGCTAAATTTGCCGGAATTCATGGTTGGTTGAATGAGGCTAAGTATAACGTGCGGGATGAACGGATGCTGGAGATTTTAGTCCGAAACAAAGCCGGAGTTGATTATTTAAATCAGCGCAGCCAGGAATTACAGGAGATTATTAAAGAGTTTGTTTATGAGGATCTGGCATTAAGCTTTGGGGTTGGCGAGTTTACCGATACATTGATGATGGACGAACTCAAGGTGGAAATCGAAACGATAATCAATCAGCCACCAGCTAAGACCCCGAAAGAAAAGAAAACTTATAAGGATTCCCAGGTGATATACGGAAAAAAATTTAGTATTGAAGCAATACCCATTAAACAGCTTACCGAAGAACAACAGCAAATTGTAGTCTGCGGCCAGATTTTTCGCTTGGAATCACGGGTTGCCAAAAGCGGTAAAAAGTTTTACCTGGGTGATATTACGGATTTACAAGATTCCCTCAGTTTTAAAATATTTCCCCGTGGTGAACACAGTCTGGATGAACATTTGAAAGAAGGGCTTTGGGTTAAACTCCGAGGCGACCTGCAGATGGACCCATTTGCCAGGGAATTGACCTTATTGGTGAACGATATTCTGGAATTCCCTCCGCTTTTTATACGGGAGGATCAAGCGCCGGAAAAACGGGTGGAACTGCACTTACATACGAAAATGAGCGCCATGGATGCCACCGTGGATGTTGGAGAAGCTATCAAACAAGCGGTCAAGTGGGGCCATCCGGCCATTGCCATTACCGATCACGGAGTAGCTCAAGCGTTTCCCGAGGCCTACGCCGCCGCCCGAAAGGCGGGAATTAAAGTCATTTACGGTATGGAAGGATATTTGGTCGATGACGGGGTCCCGATTGTCATTGGAGCCTCTGAAGAACGGATTACGGATATGACCTATGTTGTTTTTGATCTGGAAACTACCGGTTTCAATCCCTGGAAAGAGGATTTGTTGGAAATCGGGGCGGTCAAATTAAAGAACGGCCAGATCATTGACGAATTTAAAAGCTTGATAAGGCCGGGGCGGGAGATTTCAGCGGAGATTCAAAAATTGACCGGAATCACTCCGGAGATGGTGCAAAACGCTGAAGAGCCTGAACCGGTGGTCAAAAATTTCTTGGAATTTACAGCCGGGGCAGTATTGGTAGCCCATAACGCCGAGTTCGATGTGAGTTTTTTGAAAGCAAAATCCTTGCAACTTTTGAACCAAAAATTAGAACCGGTTTATTTGGATACCTTGGGATTATCCCGGGCGCTGTGGCCTGAGTTCAAAAGTCACCGTCTGAATACGGTGGCCAAGGAACTGGGTATTGAATTGCTTCATCATCACCGGGCGGTGGACGATGCCCGATGTACGGCGCAAATTTTCTTGAAAGCCCTGGAGAAGATTAGCGATCGTAATTTCTGTGAGTTGGCGGAAATAAACTCATTAGTCAAGGAGAGTGGCGTTGAACATCTTCGCACTCACCATATTACAATTTTAGTCAAAACCCAGACGGGATTGAAAAATCTGTACCGTTTAATCTCCAATTCCCATATCCAATATTTCCATCGCCATCCCCGGATTCCCCGTTCGGAGTTGACGAAATTCCGAGAAGGATTGTTGATTGGTTCCGCATGTGAATCGGGCGAATTTTATCAGGCTATATTGGATGGAGCCTCCGAAGAAAAATTACTAAATATCGCCAATTTTTACGATTATTTGGAGATTATGCCCCTGGGGAACAACCGGTTTTTAATCGATGCCGGCCGGGTGAAATCAGAAGCGGAACTTATGGAGATAACGAAACGGATCTGCGACATGGGGGCAAAATTGGGGAAACCGGTGGTAGCCACCGGCGATGTCCATTTCCTACATCCCCACGAAGAGATCTACCGGCGTATTTTACAGATGGGACAAGGATATGAAGGGGCAGATACGCAAGCGCCGTTATATTTTCGAACCACCACCGATATGCTTGAGGAATTCCGATATTTGGGCGAAGATTTGGCCCGGGAAGTGGTCGTCAAAAACCCTAACCAGCTGGCGGAACAAATCGAGGCGGTCCGGCCTATTCCGGAAAAGTTCTATCCACCCAAGATCCCCGGCGCCGAGGAAGAAATCCGGGAAATGTCATATCAAAAAGCAAAGGAACTTTACGGCGATTCGTTGCCGCAATTGGTTCAAGACCGCATGGAACTGGAGTTAAAAAGTATTATTGGACATGGGTACGCGGTACTTTATTTAATCGCTCATAAATTAGTCAAAAAGTCGTTGGATGACGGTTATTTGGTGGGTTCTCGAGGCTCGGTGGGGTCCTCGTTCGTGGCTACGCTGACCGGAATAACCGAGGTGAATCCACTACCGGCTCATTACCGTTGTACCCAGTGCTGGTACTCGGAGTTTAAAGAAACCGGTGAATTGGGTTCCGGTTTTGACTTGCCTCCCAAAAATTGCCCAAAATGCGGCAAGCTTCTACTCAAAGACGGACAGGACATTCCATTCGCCACCTTTATGGGGTTTGAAGGAGATAAGGAACCTGATATCGATCTGAATTTCTCCGGTGAATACCAACCCACGGTTCATCACTATACGGAAGAATTGTTCGGTAAAGGTTACGTATTTCGGGCCGGTACTATTACCGGTTTGGCGGAGAAGATGGCCTTCGGTTTCATCCGGGGATATATGGAGGCCAAGGGAATCAAACTGCGTCAGGCAGAGATTAACCGTTTGGTTAAAGGTTGTACCGGAGTCCGCCGTTCCACCGGCCAACATCCGGGAGGAATGGTAGTGGTCCCACAGGACCAGGAAATTTATAACTTCACACCCATTCAATATCCGGCCAATGATCGTAAAGCGGAATGGATAACCACTCATTTTGATTTTCACGGGGCTTTGGAAGGCCGCTTGGTGAAACTGGATATACTGGGCCATGATGATCCTACGGTTCTCAGGATGTTGCATGATTTAACCGGGGTTGATCCCAAAACAGTTCCCATTGATGACCCCAAAGTCATGCGCTTATTCTCTTCCGTTGAATCGTTAAATATAACCGCCGAACAATTGGGATTTGATCTGGGTACCCTTGGAATACCGGAGTTCGGTACCGAGTTTGTCCGGCAAATGCTGGAGGATACTAAGCCGACCACAATCTCGGAACTTTATAATATTTCGGGCCTCTCCCACGGGACCAATGTCTGGCTGGGTAATGCCCAGGAGTTAATACGTAACGGCCAGGCCAAACTTTCCGAAGTAATCTCGGTTCGTGATGTGATTATGAATTATTTGATTTTAAAAGGACTACCTTCCAAATCGGCCTTTAAAATCATGGAAAAGGTCCGGAAAGGCAAGGGTTTGGAACCGGATGACATTACCTTGATGAAGGAGTATAAAATTCCGGAATGGTATGTTGAATCCTGTCAAAAGATTAAATACCTGTTTCCGAAGGCGCATGCCGTGGCTTACGTTTTAAGCGCTTTACGCATCGCTTATTATAAGGTTTATTACCCGGTTGCTTTTTACGCATCGTACTTTACCGTCCGGGCCGATGAATTTGACGCCGAGATTGTGGTGGGCGGTGAGCGGACCGTTAAAAAAGCGCTGGAACAGATAACTGCTAAAGGCAATGAAGCCACCCAGAAGGAGAAAAATTTGGCCACGATTTTGGACATGGCTTTGGAGGCAATGCTGCGCGGTATCAAATTTTTACCGGTGGATATCTACAAGTCGGAACCCCAACGATTTTTAATCACTGAGACGGGCCTGTTACCTCCTTTGGCTTCCCTGCAGGGTTTGGGAGACAATGCCGCCAAATACCTGGCAGCCGCACGGGCGGAAGGGAAATTTATCTCCGTTGAAGATCTAAAAACCCGGGCTCGACTGAGCTCCGCGGTAATTGAAGTTCTCCAAAAACACGGCTGCCTGGAGGGAATGCCCCAGAGTGATCAATTGGAGTTGTTTAGCGTTTAGTATAGGAAATGATTGGCGAAGAAGAACGGATTGAATATAAAAATGCTAAGTACCAATTTGCATCAAATATTTCACCGCAAATTGGTACCAAGCGTTTTTTATTTTACCTTATGTTTAATGTTTAAAATTATAAACGTGAGCTTATACTCGGTGCCAAAATTTTACCCTTATGTTTACTACCCCCAACACCCTACACTACTTCACTTCACCTTTGTCGGTATAAACAAATCGATCAAACCAATGACGAGAGATGCCAGCAAAGCTCCGATAATCGAAACGGACATTCCCGGGACGATAAATTGGGTAATGTAAATTACCACCGCGGAAACCAGGAAGCCTACTACTCCATGAGCATAAGGAGATAAATTGCGACCAAGGATGATCTCAATTAAATAACTAATCCCGGCAATCACGATAGCCGCCAGCAATGCGCTTCCAAAATTAAGTGATTTGAATCCTGGAACGATAGCGCCGATAAACATCAACACTAACGCTGCCACGACAAAACGAATGATGGTCCTCAACCAATCCAATGACTTCACCCCCTTTAGCTCCAGGTTTGTAACATTAGTAAAAAGCAATTTGCCTGTTTTCTAAATATAGAATTACCAGCAAAATGGCCAATATTCAGGAATTTTTTAGGGGTTTTCGGTTTGCGGTTAACGGGTTAATCACTTAGAATCGGCGAATGCCAATGAAAAAACCAGTAAAGAATATAAGAAAAAACAATGAGGTGGCAGTAATGAGGCGGAGATTATTCGGAGTTTTTAACAGTATTGATGACGCTAAAAGCGCTTTGGGGCAAATAAAAAAAGAGAGTTGGAATCAAACGAAGTTCATGGTGATAGTTGGTGACCCGGATATAAAACCGGTTAAGGAAAGCAAAGCCCATTTTGAGGTGGCGTCGGAGAACTTCTTAAACGGCAATCATCATCCAGAGAGTGGGCGGCGAATCGATCATATCTGGCCGGGATTAAAGGAGAAGGAATTAACAGGGGTCGGAACCGTAAATGTCGGATATAGTACAGCGGCGGAAGGAAACAATGAACCGTCGTTGGAGCAAAAATTGAGTGAAATCGATATTCAAGTGGTGGAACGGGAAATTTCCGCCAATAAAATAGTGGCCTTCATTGAGGTTGAAGAACATTTTTTACCTAAATTGCGGTTAATTATGGACACTAACGGCGCTGAACTGGTTGAACCGTTCCATCCGGAGTGAAAAAAAGGATTTATCTGGTAAATTATTTGAATAAATTTACTTTTTTATAACGTTTTTAAGATTTTTGTGAAGAAAAGGCAGATCACAAGCAGGAGTTGTGAATGAAAAAGCGAATAAATTCAAGTCCTAAAAAAGAATGGTAAAATGATGAAAAGGTTGGCAAGGAGTGAGATGAGGAAATCTGCTGGAGCAAAAATCGTACACGTGGAACCCGGTAGCCTAGGGGAGGAATTGGGGGTGGAACCGGGAGATCTCCTTATCAAAATTAACAATATCCCGTTGCGTGATCTTATTGATTATTTAATGTTATGTGCTGAAGAAAGCTTACAACTGGAAGTCATGAAAACCTCAGGGGAAATTTTAGATATTGAATTCGAGAAAGATCCGGCCGAACCGTTGGGATTAACCTTTGAGGAAGATCTCTTTGATGGGATGAGAACTTGTTCCAATCATTGTATTTTTTGTTTTGTGCATCAAATGCCTCCCGGACAGCGGGCCTCATTATATATTCGGGATGATGACTACCGTTTATCCTTTTTACAAGGAAGCTATATTACTTTAACGAATCTAACGGCGGCCGACTGGCATAGAATTGAAAAATGGCGATTAAGCCCCCTGTATATCTCAGTTCACGCCACCGACCCCGGGGTCAGAAAACTGCTACTCGGTTCTAAGCAAGCGTTCCATATCATGGACCAATTACGCCGGTTGGTGGCGGCTGGAATCACACTCCATACTCAAGCAGTGATCTGTCCCGGCGTAAATGATGGAGCCATTTTGGAAAAAACCATCCGGGATCTGGCCGAAATTTGGCCGGCGGTGGTGAGTTTGGCCATAGTCCCGGTGGGCCTGACCAAAGAGCGCCGGAACTTATTTAAAATCGAACCGTTTAATAAAGAAGAGGCCGGAAATGTACTGGAAATGGTGGAGTATTTTCAGACACATTTCCAAAAAACCATTGGAACCCGTTTCGTATTTCCGGCCGACGAGTGGTATATTATGGCCGGAAAAGAATTTCCACCCAATGAAGCGTATGAGGAATACTGGCAGTTGGATAATGGAATCGGATTAATCCGCCGTTTTTTGACTGATTTTAAGACGGCCTTTGCTGAAGAAACAGCGGCGCTTCAACAGTTCCGGTCGGAGATCGTGATTGTTACCGGTAAATCCACCTCAAGGCTTTGGGATAAGATCCGCGGGGTATTTGCCCGGTATTGTCCGGAATTGAAATTAGAGATCCTGCATATAACAAATAATTTTTTGGGACCGGCCGTTACAGTCACCGGATTACTGGCCGGCAACGATATCATTCAATCAATCGGCGCCCATCCGGCAAGTCCCGGCGCTTGGTATCTAATTCCCCAAATCACTCTAAAGCAAGATGAAAAACTATTTCTGGACGGGGTGGCCCTGGATGAGTTAAAAGCAGCCTGCCGCCCGAAACAAGTAGCCGTGGTGCCAACCGGGGCCTCCGAATGGATCGATTGGATGATCGCAAACAAGAGTTTATTTACATAAGGATGTGTTCTGAATTTGATACGAACCGTAGTTGCCATTGTTGGAAGACCGAATGTTGGGAAATCAACGTTGTTTAACCGTATTGCCGGTGAAAGACTGGCCATTGTTGAAGATACACCGGGAGTAACTCGGGATCGGATTTATGCCAATTGCCGGTGGTTGGACCAGGAGTTTTTATTGATCGATACCGGCGGAATTACCGATGAACGTGATCCCATCCAGGTTCAGATTCGCAAACAAGTCGGATTGGCCATTGCTGAAGCGGATGTTTTAATTATGGTGGTCGATGGCCGTGAACCGTTAACCACTTCCGATGATCAGGTGGCCGTGTTACTCAGAAAAAGCAACAAACCGGTGGTGTTGGCTGTCAATAAGGTTGAAAATTTTAAGGAAACAATGAATGCCGAGGTTTATAGCCTTGGGTTTGGCGAACCGGTGCGTATATCCGCCGAACATGGCCGGAATATCGGCGATCTTTTGGATGCCGCACTGGCCTTCCAGTCCAAAGAACCGGATACAACCGATGCTGGAGCCATCCGGGTAACATTGGTGGGTCGTCCTAATGCCGGAAAATCATCTTTAGTCAATGCCATGCTGGGTGAAGAGCGAGTTATCGTTAACGACCAGCCCGGTACTACCCGGGACGCTATCGATACTCCTTTTCGTTATCATGCTCAACAATACTTGTTGGTGGATACCGCCGGAATCCGGCGTAAATCCAAAGTTGAAACTTCAGTGGAATATTATAGCGTGCTTCGGGCGATTAAAGCGATAGAGCGTTCCGATGTGGCCGTCCTAGTGCTGGATGCCAGCCAGGAAATCACGGACCAAGACTTAAAAGTCGGCGGAATGATCAAGGATGCCGGGAAAGCATGCATTATTGCGGTGAATAAATGGGACTTGCTGGCACCATCGAACAAAACGGTAGAGCAATTCCGGGAAAAGATCCAAGACAAGCTGGAGTTCTTAAACTATGCGCCGGTATTGTTTACTTCTGCCAAAACCAGTCATCATTTATCCAAATTAATGCCACTTATTGAAGAAGTAATGGATAGCTATACTCGCCGGGTTTCCACCAATAAGTTAAATCAAGTGATTGGTGAAGCCATAGCCTTACATCATCCTCCTTCCAATAAAGGCCGTCTTTTTAAAATATATTATACCGGTCAGATTAAAGTGAAACCGCCCACGTTTCGTTTTACCATTAACGATGAAGACGGGTTTCATTTTTCGTACCAGCGTTATCTGGAGAATAAATTACGGGAAGCTTTCGATTTTAACGGAACTCCGCTGAAATTCGAAATTAATGTAAAAAATAACAAAAACTAAATTTGTGCCCGGATAGGGCGCAATAATACTGGAGTGAAATCAGTGCTGGTGATACTGGAGATTATCGCAATATTAATTGCAAGTTATTTACTAGGTTCCGTAACCACCGGAGATGTGGTGGCCCGGATAAAAAAAGTGAATTTACGGGGCCACGGGAGTGGTAATGTAGGTGCTACCAATGCGTTTCGGACCATGGGTTCAACATCGGGAATTATAGTATTGGTTGGTGATACTTTAAAGGGAGTTATTGCCGTTTTACTGGGAAACCTGATCGGAAAAATTCCCGGTTCAGAAATTGATGTCAATATTTTAGCGGGTATTTGCGCGATTGTCGGGCATAATTGGCCTGTTTTCGCCGGTTTTAAAGGAGGCAAGGGCATTGCCGTTACTTTAGGTGTTGCAATTGCCATGACTCCCAATATTCTAATCGTTCTCATTCCGGTATGGGCCATTGTTTTTTTGATTTTCGGATATGTTTCATTGGCGTCCCTGGCAACCGCTTTCATTTATCCGTTGGTGGTTTATTGGTTTTATTCCACGGATATTTATAAGTTATTGTTTTCCGTCTTTGTTGCAATCATGGCGATTTACCGGCATAAAGCCAATATCACGCGTTTAGTCAAAGGAGAGGAACATAAAATTTTATATCAAAAGAAAAAGGAGCCAAAGGTATGATTGGTATTATTGGTGGTGGAGGATGGGGTACGTCCCTGGCCAAACTTTGTGCTGAAAAGGGTTATAAAGTTGATCTGTGGGCAGTTGAAGAAAATGTAGTCGAAGAGATTAATCACTGGCATACCAATAAGGTTTTTTTACCCGGGATTCAGCTGCCGGAATCAATTCATGCCAGCCAAAACATGGCCGAAGTGGTTTCCGGGAAAAGTTATTTAATTACGGCCATCCCCAGCAAATGGCTTCGGCAGGTTGCCGTTCAAATGGCGCCTTACATTGGCGAACAGACTATGGTGATCAGCGTAACCAAAGGGTTGGAAGTCGATAGTTCGAAGACCATGACCGCTGTATTGGAAGAAGCGTTACCCAATATTAATCCGGGGGCCATTGTGGCTTTATCCGGTCCGAATCACGCCGAGGAAGTGGCCCGTAATGTCCCATCAGCCACGGTGGTTTCAACGCCGGTTTTATATTACGCCCAAAAAGCGCAGGATTTATTAATCGGTCCGTTATTCCGAGTATATACCAACCCTGATAGAGTGGGAGTCCAGCTTGGCGGTGCTTTAAAAAATACCATCGCCATCGCGGCCGGCATTTCCGATGGTTTGGGATTCGGTGATAATACCAAAGCCGTTTTACTTACCCGTGGTCTAGTGGAAATCGCCCGGTTAGGAGTGATTTTAGGGGCTCAGGCCCCCACTTTTTCCGGTTTATCGGGTATGGGAGATCTGTTTGTTACGGCTTCCAGCATTCATAGCCGGAATGCTTGGGCGGGCCGGGAACTTGGCAAGGGAAAAACATTAGCGGAAATTACCTCATCCACCAAGATGGTTGTTGAAGGTGTTACGACGACCAACGCCGCTTATCAATTAGCCCGGAAATTAAATGTGGAGTTGCCGATAACTTCGATCGTATATCAAATATTATTTGAGGGATTATCGCCCAAAGAAGGTGTAAACCTATTGATGGATCGGATTCGTACCCATGAGATGGAGGAAATTATCACCGGGACTTATACGTGGGAGTGAAAAAGGCAGTACCAGTGAATATTGATTCGTGATATTTTAGATAAAAGATATATTTTGGTTATATTCATAGTTTCTTTGAATAGAAATAGGGTATTACAAATTAACGGTTCAATTACGAACCGTTTTTTATTTGGGGGCGTTTCGGATGGAAATACAAAAAATAAATTGTGTTTTGAACTCTTCAGCCTAAATTCGTTTTACTTAAAATCATAACTCAAAACTTTAAACTCTTAACTTCACTTCAAAATCCGGTTATATTGAGATTCGGTTTTCAATATATATATTATGGTTAGGTTGGTCGATCATGGCATTGGGTGTCAAAACAATATGGCTACGAAATCTTTGAGCTTCGATCACGAAGGGGGGATGGATCAATCCCGTATTAATAAATTTAATATTTATTAATAATTTAACTTTGTGAAAAGGGGGGATAAAAAATGGAAAGGTATGATATCTATAAAGATATCGCCGAACGTACCGGTGGCGACATTTATATTGGAGTCGTGGGTCCGGTGCGGACAGGGAAGTCAACGTTTATTAAAAAATTCATGGAGCAGATCGTAATACCAAATATTGTAAATCATTACGACCATCAACGCGCTCAAGATGAACTGCCACAGAGTGGAACTGGCCGTACCATTATGACCACCGAGCCCAAATTTGTTCCCAGCGAAGCGGTAGAGATTAAGGTTGGGGATAATATTATCTTAAAAACGCGAATGGTGGATTGTGTAGGATATGCGGTCGATGGCGCGCAAGGTTTCGAAGATCAGAATGGTCCGCGAATGGTGGTTACACCTTGGCTGGAAACTCCGGTGAGTTTCGTTGAAGCCGCCGAGATGGGTACCCAGAAAGTCATCAATGATCATTCCACGGTGGGACTGGTGATAGTAACCGACGGAACCATTACCGATTTACCCAGGGATGCTTATTTAAAAGCGGAGGAACGGGTCATCCAGGAGTTAACCGGTTTAGGAAAACCGTTTATCGTCATTTTAAACACGGTCTATCCTGAAAGCGACGCTACTTTCGAATTGGCCAAAGAACTGCGCCGGAAATATCAAGTTCCGGTTATCCCCATGGATTGCCAGCATTTGAACATGCGGCAAATTGAGAACATATTGTTGGAATTGCTTCAAATGTTTCCGGTGCGTGAACTACAAATCGATTTTCCCAAATGGGTGGAAGAGCTGGATAGCTCTCATTGGCTGCGAGGGCGTTTCGAAGGCGCGGTACTGTCGGCTGTCGCTGATATCAATCGGGTACGGGACATTGATCGCATGATTGAATCATTAAAACAAGTGGAGGATATTCGGGATGTGACCCAGGGCACCATCGATCTGGGCCAGGGTACGGCAACAATTACCATTAATACGGATCGGGAATTATTTTATAAAGTTCTGGAAGAACTCTCAGGATTCACTGTTTCCGGTGATCACCACCTGCTCAAGATGATGAAGGAGTTATCCGTTGCCAAACAGGAATATGATAAAATAGCCGCTGCTTTGCAAAAAGTAAAGGAATGTGGCTATGGCGTGGTGCAACCGCAGCTCAATGAATTGACACTCGCTGAACCGGAACTTATCCGGCATGGCAACCGGTTTGGGGTCAAGCTGAAAGCTAGCGCGCCGTCGATTCATATGATTAAAGTAGATATTATGACGGAAATTTCACCAATTGTCGGTACCGAAAAGCAAGGGGAGGATTTTATCCATTATCTCACCGAGGAGTTTGAAAAGGACCCGGCCCAGATCTGGGAGACCGATTTTTTAGGTAAATCCATGTATGATCTGATGAAAGAAGGCATTCAATCCAAGCTTTCCAGGATGCCGGAGAATGCCCAGGAAAAGCTGCAAGAAACTTTAACGAAGATCATCAATGAAGGCAGTGGGGGCTTAGTTTGTATTATTCTTTAAAAATGAGCTAACTTTAAAAAATGATAACTTTCTTACCAAAAGATGGTCATCCAATGACCATTTTTTTGTGTATTTTTTTAGTTTGTAAAAGCCAATTATTTACCAAAAAACTTTGACAGCTTCGCTCAAGAAACAGGGGATCAAATAACGGCCATTCAATGGTTTCTGGATTGTTATAGGAAATTATTGAATTAAAAAACTCATTTAGCTGGGGGAATAGATGAAACATAGTACCCAGTAGAAAAAAATTAGGTATTTTGGTTTGAAAAGCAGGAAATCAGGGAAGAATCTAGAATTAATCAAATGAATTTGAAGGCAAGTGCTACCTTATTTTCAAAGTATTTCCCACTTTTTTTTAGAAGGAGGTGAACCTATTATGACCAAAACTGAACTTATCGATAAAGTTGCCGAAAAGAGTGGTTTAACCAAAAAAGACTCCGGTAAAGCCATTGATGCCGTTATTAATTCACTGACCCAGGCTTTAGCAAAAGGAGATAAGGTTCAATTAGTGGGTTTCGGGAGTTTCGAAGTCCGGAAAAGAGAGGCTCGGAAAGGACGTAATCCTCAAACGGGCGCTGAAATAAAAATCGCCGCCCGAAAAGTCCCGGTATTTAAAGCTGGCAAAGCTTTAAAAGACTCCGTCGCCAAGAAATAAATCGTTTACAGAGGGCTGTCTATCAGACAGCCCTACATATATCCACCGAACTGTCATCCTTTAATAATATTTTTATAAAGCGTCTAGCCTTATGGGTTCTGCCCTTCTCCAACCAGGAATAAATTATTGGCGAGGGGTGATTGCTTTATGAAGATTATTTTTACAAGTGGTCCTTATCTCAAGAAAATTGTCATTCTGGGATTGATCATCGTTATTGTATTTGGAGCCGGTTATTTTACCGGGAAGTTTACCCTTGAGACTTTCCCGGCCAGTAGTTTTTTGGCTAAGGAAATGCCGATTTTTTATATTCAAAAGAGGGCCACTGAAGCTTGTTTAACCTTCGATATCAGTTGGGGCGAAAAAACACTGCCGCTGGTCTTACAAATTTTAGCGGAGAACCAGGTTCCGGCGACTTTTTTTGTTTCGGGGCCCTGGGCTCTCACCCATTCAAGGGAATTGAAAGCGATTGCCAATTCAGGGCATGAGATTGCGAGCCATGGTGATAAACATATTAATCTAAGCCAATATTCCAAAGAAACGGTAAAAGATAATATCAAAAAGGCGCACCAGGATCTATTATCGATTGTGGATCGGGTCGCCCCGTTTTTCCGGCCTCCCAATGGCGATTATGATGATGTAGTGATTGATACTGCAAGAGAATTAGGATTTGAGACAGTGATCTGGGCGGTGGATTCTTTGGATTGGAAGAATCCCGGTCCGGAATACATGGTCAGCCGGATTTTAACTCGAACCTTTCCGGGGGCTATCATTCTGTGCCATGCCAGCGATTCCAGTAAGCAAATTCACTTAGCGCTGCCCGGAATCATTCAAGGACTGCGCGCTAAAGGATATAAGCTGGTTTCTTTATCCAAATTATTTGAAAACGGAACCCCTGCGAAAAATGATCCCCGATAAATTTGAATTTTATAATTCGAAGTTAAAAATATATGTTATAATGGTCCTGCTGAAATTTTTCAGATTTAAATTCGTTATATTTGATGAGTAATCATATAGGAGTGAATTAAATGCCCAAGGAGCAAGCTAAATCATCCCCCAAAAAGTACACCATGAATCAATTCCTGAGAGATATTCTGGAAATCGTGGTTCCAGCCGTAATCTTGTACCTGATCATCAGCACCTTCTTTTTGCAATCCCGGGAAGTGCCATCCGCATCCATGGTGCCGACTATCGAGGAACACGATCGATTCTTACTGAATAAAACCGCTTATTGGTTTCATAAACCGCAACGTTTTGATATTGTTGTGTTCAAACCTCCCGCGGCCTCCGGTTCCAAAATTGCCTTCGTGAAGCGGGTGATTGGCCTTCCCGGCGAAACGATTAAGATTAGCCAGGGGACTGTATATATTAACAATAAACCGCTCAACGAGCCGTTTCTTAAGCAAGATCGGACTCCGGATTATGAGTTTGGCCCATATATCATTCCCGACGATCAGGCCATCGTATTGGGGGATAACCGCCGGAATAGCCACGATAGCCACGTATGGGGTCCGGTTCCAATGAAAAATATTGAAGGACATGCTTGGTGGCGTTATTGGCCGGTAGATCGCATGGGTCTTGTAAAATAACAATGCCGTTACTTCAGGTTCAAAATTTATCAAAATTTTATGGGGCGGTTCCTATTATTCGCGAGGCTACATTTGCCATTCAATCGGGGGAAAAATGGGGTTTGGTCGGCCGGAACGGTTCAGGGAAATCTACGTTGTTTAAAATCTTAACCGGGACTGAAGAATATGATCAAGGTGAAATTGGGTGGGCGCAGAATTCCCGAATTGGTTATCTAGCACAAGAGCCCCAGTTTAATTTCGAGGGGACCATTTACCAGGAGTTGCGTGGCTTATTCAAAGATTTGGATACGCTTCAAAATGAAATCTTAAAAATTCAAGCCCAAATGGCGGACCCTGGTTTGGCGCCGGAAATACTCGAACAATTGATTGAAGAGTTCAATTCGTTGAGTGAACGCTTTGAACAAAACGGCGGGTATCAGATTGAAGGCCGTATTCAGGGTGTGCTCAGAGGACTGGAATTTCCCAAGGAACGTTGGAATGACAGGATAAGCGTATTAAGCGGCGGTGAAAGAACCCGTCTTGCGTTGGCCCGGATTTTACTTGCCCCCAGCGATATGTTGTTTCTGGATGAGCCGACCAATTATCTGGATTTAATGGCTATTGAATGGCTGGAAGAGTATTTACGGAATTATAAGGGCGCGGTATTGCTTATTTCCCATGATCGTTATTTTTTAGATCGTATTATTACGGGTATTTATGAGATTGAGTTTTGTAATTTGAAACGATACCGGGGAAATTATTCCGAATACCGGAAGCAGAAGGATAATGCATATCAAGCGAACCTTAAAGCTTACCTGGAGCAACAGAAAGAAGTAAACCGGCTGTCCAAGTTCATCCGGGAGGCCGATCACGACGCCAAACGCAAAGCGCACAGTCTGGAAAAACGGTTAAAAAATATGGCTCCCATTACCCGGCCAGAGCAAAACGATCAACGGATGATTATGGATTTTGGGGGCCACCAAGCAAGTTCTCACCAGGTTTTGGAAGTCAACGAACTTACAAAGAGTTTTGGTGGCAAGCGTTTATTCCAAGGAATCAGTTTTACAATCAAGGCCGGTGAAAAAGTTGGTTTGATTGGACCCAATGGTATCGGGAAAACCACTTTATTAAAAATGATATTGGGTTTGGAATCACCGGATCAAGGCTGGGTACGGTTGGGGTATGAGGTGTACCCGGGTTATTTTTCACAACTGGATAATGCCGAGGAACTGACCGGGACTCCGTTCAGTCAGATTTTAGGGGCCGGTGATTTGGATAACACCGAAGCCCGGACTTTGTTGGGTCATTTTCTGTTTCGCGGCGACGACGTTTTTAAGTCAGTTGCGGACTTAAGCGGTGGGGAAAAGCGCCGTTTGGGATTTTTGAAGCTGATGTTATCCAAAGCCAACTTCTTAATCTTGGACGAACCCACCAACCATCTGGATTTGGAATCCATTGAAGTTCTGGAAATAGCGCTTAGGAATTTTGACGGCACGGTGTTCATGGTTTCCCACGATCGATATTTTCTGAATCAACTGGTGGATCGGTATCTGGTTTTGGAAGCCGGTAAATTATTTTCGGTCAATAGTTACGAAGAGTATCTGGATTGGCGGAACCGGCAGGAATCTCCCACCAGTCAAGCCGATAAACCCTTGAGTGAGTCTCAAGTATTGCGGTTGCAAAATAAGGAAAAACAGCGTGATTTGAAACGGAAACAGCGCTTGCTTGAGGGGCTGGAGACCGATATTCACCGCTTCGAAAACCGTCAAAAAGAATTGCGGGAAATCTTAAATGATCCGGCTACTCATGCCGATTATAAAGTAAGCGTCGAATTAAGCCGGGAGTTAACCGAAATTGAAACTCACCTCGCCGGGCTTTACCAAGAATGGGAAGAATTACAGGAGGAAATAGGTTGTTAGGTCGAAAAGAGTTAAATGAAAGCAAATCAGGAGTTTCTTTGGGTGAATCTCCAAAAGTTACAGAAAGGATCATGAAACGGGATAGCGAATTACCTGTGATGGAGGTGCATGCCTGATGACGGATTCCGATGAAATAAACATTGAATCAGTAAGGGATACTCTTCCTTTACTGCCGTTGCGTGGTTTGATTATTTTCCCATATACGGTTTTTCCCTTTGAGGTCGCCCGGGATAAATCGATTAGCGCCCTTGAGGAAGCCATGCTTTACGATCGCTTGATTATTCTTTCTTCACAGTGTCAGACCAAGGTTTATGAACCGTATCCCAGCCCGGAGGATATTCACGAGATCGGGACCATGGCCGAGATTAAGCAGTTATTGAAGTTGCCGGACGGCACTATCCGGGTGCTGGTTGAAAGTTTATGCCGGGTCAGAATTGGAAGTTATTTACAGACCGAACCGCATTATCAGGTGAAGTTTGAGACTATCATGGAGAATACGGAAAAAGATGTGGAAACGGAAGCATTAATGCGTTCCACTCTGGTCCAATTTGAGCAGTATATCAAATTAAGCAAAAAGATTCCGCCTGAGATCATAACTTCGGTCAATACTTTGAATGATGCGGGCCGGATGGCGGATATCATTACTTCCAATCTCAATCTTAAATTTGAAGAAAAACAGGAGATCCTTGAGGCCATTGAACCTCGGGAAAGATTGGAAAAACTCTGTTCGTTCCTGATAAACGAGATTGATATTTTGGAAATGGAACGAAAGATTCATCTGCGGGTTCGCAAACAGATGGAAAAGACCCAGAAAGAGTATTATTTGCGGGAACAAATGAAGGCAATTCAGAAAGAACTGGGCGATCAGGATGACCGGTTGGCCGAGGTGGAAGAATTGCGCGGTAAGGTAGCGGATATGACTTTACCGGAAGAGGTTGAGGAAAAAGTATTAAAAGAAATTGACCGTCTGGCCAAAATGCCGCCCATGTCCGCCGAAGCGGTGGTGGTTAGGAATTATATTGATTGGATTTTGGCTCTGCCGTGGAATAAGGAGACGGAAGACCGTTTGGATGTAACTGCGGCGGAACAGATTTTAAATGAGGACCACTATGGCCTGGAAAAGATCAAGGAAAGAATTTTGGAGTATTTGGCGGTCTGCCAGTTGACCAAACAACTCAAAGGGCCGATTCTCTGCTTGATTGGACCGCCGGGAGTGGGGAAGACCTCGCTGGCCAAATCGGTGGCGCGGGCTATTAACCGTAAATTCGTCCGGTTTTCACTGGGTGGAGTCCGTGATGAAGCCGAAATCAGGGGGCACCGGCGGACTTATGTGGGCGCCATGCCCGGAAAAATAATCCAGATCATGAAGCAAGCCGGTTCCAGAAATCCGGTGATTCTGTTGGATGAAGTGGATAAAATGAGCGCCGATTTTCGCGGTGATCCGTCCTCGGCCTTGTTGGAGGTATTGGATCCGGAACAAAATTGCGCTTTTGGCGATCATTATCTGGAAGTAACTTTCGACCTTTCCAAAGTATTGTTCATTACCACCGCCAACACCTACCAGGGAATACCCCGGCCATTACTGGACCGGATGGAGGTTATCAACATCTCCGGGTATATCGAGGAAGAGAAGTTGGAGATTGCCAAACGGCACTTACTGCCGAAACAGATGAAAGATCACGGTATGGAGATGGAGGATTTAATCCTGCCGGAATCGGTGCTGCGGTTAGTGATCAACGGTTATACCCGGGAGTCGGGAGTTCGTGGTCTGGAGCGCCAATTGGCAGGGATCTGCCGGAAAGCCGCCCGGGAGATTGTACAAACATCAAAACGGCCGGTGCGGGTAAGTAAAACAAATCTGCACAAGTTTTTGGGAACACTTAAATACCGTTATAATATCGCCGAAGAAGAGGATCAGGTGGGTTTAGCCACCGGACTCGCCTGGACGGAAGTTGGCGGGGACATCCTGATGATTGAGGTTACCCTGGTGAAGGGCAAGGGACAATTGATTCTCACCGGTAAATTGGGTGAAGTGATGCGGGAGTCAGCCCAAGCGGCTTATAGTTATATTCGTTCCCGGGCTAAAGAATTGGGAATCCAGGAAGATTTTTACGAACATTATGATCTGCACATTCATGTCCCCGAAGGAGCCATTCCCAAGGACGGCCCCTCCGCCGGGATTACCATTGCCACTGCCATTGTTTCCGCGTTAACCAACCGGCCGGTGCGGAAGGATGTGGCCATGACCGGGGAAATCACCTTACGTGGCCGGATTTTACCCATTGGCGGTTTAAAAGAAAAAGTATTGGCCGCGCACCGGGGTGGGATTAAAAAAATCATCGTCCCCCGTGAAAATCAACGGGATCTGGAAGAGATTCCGGCCAATATAACCCGGAAAGTCGATATTGAACTGGTGGAGTCCATGGATGATGTATGGCGTGAAGTATTAATACCGAAGGAAATGAGTGGAATTGGGGAATTGCCGTTGAATTAAAGATAAATGGCTGAATTCACGTATTGCGTTCACCGAATGCCATATCGTATGAGGTAAAACCATTTTATTTTCCTAATAAGGCCAAAATACTGCATACTACGAGTATTGCGGTCTTTTTTATCGTTGTAGATTGAATGAATCATATTTGTTTTGTGAGAGAAGGTTTTTGGCTGTGAATGAGAGAACTTTGCGGATTTTGGAGTTTTATAAGATAATTGATCAGGTGGCGGGGCTGACCAGTACCGGCTTGGGAAAGGAAATGGCGCGGGAAATTGAGCCATTGAATAATTTAAGTGCGATTCAAGAGGCTCAGCAGCTGACAACGGAGGCTGTTAAAATATTGACGGAGACGGAACGGGTGCCGCTGGGGGGGGGGGTTGATGTCCGGAATGCGGTGAAAAAGGCGGCGCTATCCGGAGTTTTAAGCCCCCAGGAATTGCTGGAGATCGGTTCGACCCTGCGGGCTTCCCGGTTGATGCGGGAGTTTCTGGTGGGGAAACAGGATAGTTTAACCGCCGGCGGAACAGTACGGGCAATAATCCCCGAGTGGGGAGGGAATTTATGCAGTTTCCCGGGGGTGGAACGGGAGTTGGAGCGTTGTATCGGCCCTGGTGGTGAAGTTTTAGACGGCGCCAGTTCCAAGTTGCATTCGCTCCGCTCTCAATTAAAGGTGATTCAAAGCCGGATACGGGACAAGATGGACTCACTGGCCCATTCCGGCGAGAATTCCAAATATTTGCAAGATCAGATCGTAACTGTCCGCAATGAACGGTATTGTATCCCGGTGAAGCAAGAGTATCGCTCCTTATTTCCAGGGATAGTTCACGACCAGTCGGCCAGCGGCGCCACTCTGTTCATCGAGCCGTTGGCCGTGGTGGAACTGAACAACCAGTTACGTATGGTGGAATCCGATGAACAAGATGAGATCAGCCGGATTTTGAATGACTTGTCAGGCCGGCTTAAGGAAATTAGTGGTCCGGTGCTAACCAGTATCAATATTTTGGCCCGTTTAGATGCTGTCTTCGCCAAGGGCCGTTATAGTTTAACCATACGCGGGGTGGAGCCGGAGCTGAATCAGGAGAATTTAGTGTGTTTATATAATGCCCGCCATCCGTTGTTAACCGGTAAAGTGGTTCCGATTACCGTCACTTTGGGAAAAGAATACGACACCCTGGTGATAACCGGTCCCAACACCGGTGGGAAGACTGTTTCTTTAAAGACCATCGGCCTGTTGACTCTAATGGCTCAGTCCGGTTTGCATATTCCCGCCGAACCGGGTTCGACGGTGGCTGTGTTTACCGAGCTTTTTTGTGATATCGGGGACGAACAGAGCATTGAACAAAGTTTGTCCACCTTTTCTTCACACTTGACCCAGATCGTCAAAATTATTCAGGCCGCTTCCGGTCCCAATTTTTTAGTCTTGCTCGATGAGTTGGGCGCAGGAACCGATCCCGCCGAAGGGGCCGCCTTGGCCATGAGCATTTTAACGCATCTGCATGAATTGGGTGTAAGAACCGTGGCCACTACCCATTATAGCGAATTAAAAGCCTTTGCCTATCAAACGCCGGGGATCGAGAACGCCGCGGTGGAATTTGACATTGAAACCCTGCGTCCTACTTACCATCTGCTCACCGGCCTACCGGGCAGCAGCCAGGCTTTTGAAATTGCTAAGAAATTAGGCCTGTCCGAAGATTTAATCAATGATGCCCGGGGTTATATTTCGGCGGAAGCGGTGAAGGTGGAGGATATGCTCCACCAGATCGAGAACGATCAGCGCAAAGTCAGGGAAAACCGGCGTGTTAGCGAGGAAGACCGGATGAAAGGCGAACGTTTTCGAACCGAACACGAAGCCGCGCTCGATAAATTCAAACGGGAGAAAGCGGATATGCTTCGCCAAGCCCGCGCCGAAGCCCGGGAGATTTTACTGGAAGCGCGGCGGGAGAGCGAGAATCTGCTTCGTCAATTGCGGGAAGCTTCTCCTGAAAAGTTGACCCAGATTGTCAATGAGGCAAGAACCAAAATTACCAATGACTTAGCGAAAATCGAAAAAGAAACGACGGAACCGGTTAGAGAAAGCCGGACCGATCCCGCCGCTTTGAAAGTGGGCAGCAAAGTTCATGTTATTTCGTTAAATCAAAGCGGCGCAATTTTAGAGCTAAATGCCGACAACGCTCTGGTTCAAATCGGGATCATCAAAGCCAACCTACCGTTGGCTGATCTGGAGTTGATCCGGGAAGAATTGGTTCAAGTCAAACCGCGCTTACGGAAAAGCGGTGCCACGGGATTGGAAACGACCCAGAATATATCTGCCGAAATCAATGTAATTGGACTCACTGTTGATGAAGCTTTGTACCAGGTGGAAAAATACCTAGATCAGGCTGTCCTGGCAGGGTTAAAGCGTTTCCGGATCGTGCATGGAAAAGGAACGGGGGCGCTTCGGCAGGCAATTCAAGGGTATATGAGAGAAAATCCGGTGGTGAAGTCCATCTATATCGCCGAGCAGAATGAAGGTGGACTGGGAGCCTCGATTGTGGAGTTGAGGTAGAAATCACTTAAAAGGTTTATTTTTCTTCATTTAAATCATTAGGGTATTAGGAGCTATAGATTATAATATAGCTCCTTGTTTTCGTAATAACCCTCCTGAAAGCCCTTCAAACGGGCTTTCAGGAGGAACGAATGAAAATATCGCAAGCCCAAGTATCCGCCCAAAACGGGCGCAGTGATATTTCCATATTAACCTTCCGGCTCTTTTTTATTTAATCAGAAAATAATACCCATAATCATGAAACCCATTCTTAATCCTAAAAAACCGGTCAAAGTTCCCAGCCGTCATTACTTCATTCCTTATGTACATTGCAAGGCTGCGCCGGCTCTTCGCCTTCGGTGAAAAGCTCCACCGTAACTTGATCCGGCGGGCAATTATTCGTGGCCACCAGACCGCTGACGGCGCAAATTTTGACGGCTATCATTTTCTTTTTGGGTGAGTGAGCCGTCGAAACAACATTGGTTGGTTGAGGATTGGTAATATTATTCTGATTATTTACGTTACCTGTTGGACTGGCCGGATTAAAATTCCCCACCTGATGGATGTAACATTGCTCGGTCGGTTCGGTTCCAGCCAGATATGTTTCATAAATGGGTTCGGGACAACTCGGACTGGCCAACTGGCCGCTTTGCGGGCAGATTTCGATACCGGAAACAATCCCTGAAGGGACCAGAAAATCAGAAGGCGGGGTATGGGCCAGGGCTTTATTCATAAAAACTTTCCAGATGTGAGCGGCCGTAGAACTGCCCAATTGCCTGTCCCCAATTTTAACGGCGGTATTTTGAGCGTCGTTGCCGATCCAAACTGAGGCCAGTAAATCGGGAGTGTACCCTACAAACCAAGCATTGGTATTGTTGCTGGTAGTACCGGTTTTACCGGCGGCGGGACGGTCAATCATTGCGGCTTGTCCGGTACCGTGAATAATTACCCCTTTCAGCATATCAGTGACCAAGTAGGCGGTTGCCGCGGGGATAGCTACTTGCTGATGCGAATGGTCCGAAAAAATGATATTCCCGTCGGAATCCTTGACTTCCAAAACCGTGATGGGTTCGGAATAAATTCCCTGGTTAGCCAGGGGTGTATATGCGGATGCTAATTCGATAGGAGTGACTCCCCTGGTTAATCCGCCCAGAGCTAATGATGAATAGTTAAGATCGTTATGGGAACTTTGATTGCTCAATACCAGGCTTTTTAAGCCCATTTGGCGGGCATATTTAATAATCCGGCTGGCGCCGAGACTATCCACCAGTTTAATGGCAATCGTATTGATTGAATTTTCCAATGCATACCGCAAAGTGATTTCACCACGGAATTTCCGATCATAATTGGTGGGTTTCCATGGACCTTGAGGGGTATTGAACTCTAATTCTTCATCCACCATAATGGTGCCGGACGTGTATTCCCGGCTGTCAATGGCTGTGGTATAGACAAATGGCTTCATGGTTGAACCCGGTTGCCGGCGGGAGGTGGATCGGTTCAATTGAGTGTTGTTATAATCCCGCCCGCCTACCATGGCCTTGATATAACCGTTGCGGGGATCGATAGCCACGATACACATTTGAGGTTGGAGCACATTATTGGCGTCCGGTTTGCCGCCTTCCAAAGCCTTGGTGGAATCTTCAGCGGCCTGCTGAATTTCAGGGTCCAAGGTGGTATAAATGGAGTAACCGCCGGTGCGTAAGGCATCCTCTTCGATAATTCCATGCAAACGTTGAATGATATAATCGGTGAAAAAGGGAGCTCGTCTTTTTGCGGGGGCTAAAGGAATGATATCCAGCGGCATTCGATTGGCCGCATCCGCTTGTTCTTGGGTAATGGAATTGTATTTTACCATTAGGCTAAGTACCACGGTCCGGCGTTGTTTGGCGTCCACCGGGTTAAAATAAGGAGAATAGCCGGTGGGGTTTTTGGGGATACCCGCCAAAAGCGCCATTTGGTGCAACTGTAATTCGGTTACGCTTTTGCCAAAAAATAAACGGGATGCAGCCTCGACTCCATAGGTGCCGTGTCCGAAGCAAATCTGATTCAAATAGCGCTCCAGAATTTCATCTTTGGTATAATTCCGTTCGATGTTCACCGCCAAAAAGACTTCTTGAATTTTACGGGTAATGGCTTTTTTCTGGGTTAATAAAACATTTCGGGCTAGTTGCTGGGTAATGGTGCTGCCACCTTCGATATAGCCGCCCCCCCGGATATCCACCCATAAGGCCCGGCCGATGGCTTTGAGATCAATCCCGGAATGTTCGTAATACCGGTTATCCTCCACATTGATTACCGCTTTTTTCATTAAATCCGGAATTTTTTGCAAAGGGATTTCTAGCCGGTTTTCGATAAATAACCGGGTATATTCGCGTTTATTGACATCATAAATAATCGTGGCTTGTTTTGGAGGCGGCAGGTTTAACAAATTACGGTTGGTGCTAATGACCAGAATTAATATGAATCCGGATATAATTCCGATCACCAGCGTAATGATGATTACTATCCGGTTAATATTTAGGAACTGGCCGATTTTATGAATCCATTCTTTAAAAAAATCCATTGTTTCCTCCCGGGGCAAAAATTTCGATTTTAGTAAAAATATCTCTATTTAATATTTTACATAGCGGTGTTAATTCCTTCAAATAAAAAAAAGGATATATGAAGCCGTTTTTTTGAAAATCAAAACGAAGTGAATCTTCACTCGGAGTCTGTGCGGCTAATTGGTTTTCGAAGCGTATTTAGTATCAAGTGACATGTTCTAATACAACATATAGTGGTTTTGGGTTGTAAAAAAGTTATTCGCACGGACTCCCAGCAATAATAATCGGGAAATATGGCACATAGGATAGAATATGAAATTTACTTTAAGAAAACGTATGATTCATTGGCAAGTTCCCCCATATAAACGGCGTTTGGTTTCTTCATTCATTACCATTGGCATTTTTGGTTTATTGATGGTGCTGATATTTTTTACTATGGATTACCGGATTCGGCCAACTTTGGTTCAGTTGGCGATGGTGAGAGCCAGACAAATTGCCGTCCAATCCATCAATGAGGCCATACGTTCGGATATCTCTCCGAATATTCAATATCAAAATTTGATTAAAATCACTTTTAATCCGCAAGGTAAAATTATTTTGATTCAACCAAATACCGGTGAAGTAAATCGCATCGCTTCGGAGGCTACTCTGGCGGTCGAAAAAAAACTCCAGAAACTTCCCAAGTCGGAAATCCGGATTCCCGTTGGTCAAATCATTGGTTCCCGAATTATGGCCGGTTTTGGGCCGCAGATTCCGGTGAAAGTGCTTCCGGTAGGGTTTGCAGAAAGTTCAATCAATGACCGTTTTGAAACCGCCGGTATTAATCAGGTACGTCACCGGATTTACGTTAGAGTCAACACCACTGTTAAAATAGTCATTCCCTTAATCAGCGAGGAAGCCAATGTTATTAGTGATATTCCCCTGGTGGAAGCGATTGTCGTTGGGGATGTTCCGGATATTTTTGTGGGAAACGGGGGAATTATTGCACCAAATGGAAAAAAATAGTATAGTCTTTTTCAGGGATTAAAAAAACCTTAACGAAAGAATGGCAGGGAAACATTTATGTTATAGCGAATAATAGTTTTGTGGAATGTCTTTATTTTTTTTAAAAAATTTCGAATCATTAATACATAAATAATAGGTGATTAAATGAAGGTTTCCCCACGGTTTTTACATTATTTTGAACTGGCCCGGGGGTTGTATCAAACCGGGCCTTCCCATGATTTTTCACATATTGAACGGGTTTTTAACCTGGCTTTACAGATTGGGGAGCGGGAAGGGGCCGATTTGCATATTTTAGGAATCGCGGCGCTCTTTCACGATTTAGCGCGGAATGAGGAAGCGGCGAGCAATGGGAAAATATGTCATGCCATAGCCGGTGCGAAACTGGCGCGAAAGATCCTTGCCGATCAAAGTGAAGATCCGGCCAAGATTGCGGCGATTTCTGATTGTATCGCAACCCACCGCTTTCGGGATGATAATCAGCCCCAGAGTATTGAAGGGAAATGTCTGTTTGACGCCGATAAGCTGGATTCACTGGGAGCCATCGGGGTGGCCCGGGCTTATCTCTGGCTGGGAGAACGGGGTGGCTCGGTCCATATGGAACGGGAAGAGTGGGAGAAGACTAATTTTCGTAGCAATTTAAAGGGAGAAGACTCCATCCAACGGGAATGGTATATTAAATTACAGTATGTGCCGGACAAACTGTTTACGGAGACGGCCCGTAAAATCGCGGTCAAACGCAACACCACCATGAAAAATTTTTTGGATATCTTGGAACGTGAAGTTCATGGTTTGGAATAAATCGGTATACGAAGGGAGATGATGCCGGTTTGTTAAATTTTTTATACAATAGACCGAAACGAGGATTAACCTTAATCAGTTTGACATTGGTAACCGTCATCGGACTCCTGGATTATTGGATCCATTGGGAAATTTATATGTTTGCCTTTTATTTGTTGCCCATCTTTTTGGCAACATGGTTTGTGGGCAAGTGGGCCGGAGTTCTTACATCATTCTTTGGGTCTACTTTCTGGTTGGCGGCTGATTTGTTATCAACTCACAATTACTGGCAGCTATGGATTTCAATCGGGAATGCCATCATTATTTTCAGTTTTTATTTAATCATTACCTACATTTTAATGCAGTTAAGCAAAGCCTTGGATAATAAAAAAGAGTTGGATCAGACCGATTATTTGACCGGAGCCGCCAATCGCCGTTTGTTTTTTGAATTGGCCAATGCTGAAATAAAAAAAGCTCATCGCTATCGGCGGCCGATAACCTTGGTATATCTCGATCTCGATAATTTTAAAACCATAAACGATACCATGGGACATAATACCGGTGATAGGGTTTTGTTATTGATTGCCCATACCATGAAAATGAATATCCGGGTTTCCGATACCATAACCCGGCTGGGAGGCGATGAGTTTGCCATTATGCTACCCGAAACCGGAGCTACCGCCGCGGCCATTGTCATCGATAAAATTTTCAAAAAACTGGATGAAATTATCCGCCGTCACAAATGGCCGTTAACTTTCAGTTGCGGGGTATTTACTTTTGTAAACCCGCCGCTATCAGTGGATGTTATGGTATATAAAGCGGACCAACTGATGCGGGAAGCCAAACAATCGGGAAAAAATCAGATCAAATATTATACTGAGCAATAATTCAAAACGGTTTGCTTTTAGTCGAGATTCAATTTCAACCGGAATAATAAATTATGAAAAAATATACTCGGGAGGAAATTATGTATATTTTGTTGCTTTTTTTGGCCGCGTTTTTGTTAATTTCTTTATTTACCACCAATTGGCCGGTAAAAATTTATCACCATTATCTGCTTAAAAAATTGGGCGTGATTTTGCATTGTGAACCCCAACAGAACGGCCTGATGCTTTCGAGTGTCTATTCCCAGATTGTTACGGTTTATCGGGGCCGGGAGTTGAAGATACGGTTTGTCGAAGGGGCGGCCGGCGCTTTACAAGCCAATTCCGGTCTGGAAATTCGACTGAAAACCATATCACCGGCAGTATTGGGAATTTATCACCGGAAAAGCAATCAACAGGAATGGGGGGATTTTAAACGTTTCCAGACCGGAGATGCGTCCCTTGATTCCCGATGGTTTATTTTAACGGATAATTTTCAGGCCGCCGCCGGATATTGGGAAGCCGGTAAATTGGCTTCTTTATTAGCAAGCTATGAGGGTTGCCTGGTGCAATTGCAAGTGAATCATGATGAAATTATCGCTAGTTTACGGCGGTTCCATTCCCCCGAAAAAGTCGTGGCTTTTCTGGATAGGCTCTGCACCGGTATTCCGTCCCGGACAAGCCCGATATAAATTTGGAAGAATATAACCCTTCTCATCTGCACAAAATCTATTATACAACGTCATCCATTGTACCCGGATAAATTGTAAATCCTGGTGCGCGCCAATGGGGTGTTGGATATTTGTATAGATGGGAAGGGTTATCTATGAGAAAGTATCAGAAATTAGGCTTGGTTTTCTCCATATTATTACTCTTGCTGGGCTGGCCCAAAACAGCTTACGGGCTGGGGGAGACGGCGGTTTTAAAAATTGACTCGTACGCCGCTTTATTGATGGAACCTAACTCCGGTGAAGTCGTATTTCAGCAAAATGCGGATCAAAAAATGCCCCCGGCCAGTGTTACCAAGCTGATGGTTATGTTGCTCGCCTTGGAAGCGCTGGATAAAAAGCAGATCAAACTTACGGATACGGTGGTCGCTTCGCCGGAAGCTTGTAAAATGGGGGGGTCCCAGATCTGGCTGGAACCTGGTGAGCAAATGTCGGTGGCTGATTTATTGAAGGCGGTTTGCATCGTTTCCGCCAATGATGCTTCGTATGCCCTGGCGGAACATATTGCCGGTTCCGAAGAGAATTTTATCGCCTTGATGAACAAACGGGCCCGGCAGTTGGGTTTAAAAAACACTCACTATGTCAATACCACCGGTTTGGAACCGGCGGACGGGGGGATGGGGAATTTAACCAGTGTGTCCGATATGGGCGCATTAGCCCGGGAAGTGATTAAATACCCTCAGGTGTTTAAGTGGACCGGAGTCTGGATTGACAGCCTGCGGGGCGGGAAATCGTATTTGCGAAACACCAATAATCTGGTCCGTTTTTATGCCGGTTGTGATGGATTAAAGACCGGATTTACCAGCCAGGCGGGTTTCTGTCTGGTGGCTACCGCCAAACGGGAAGGAGTCCGGCTGATTGCGGTGGTAATGAAAGCTCCGGACTTAAAGACCCGCTCCCGGGATATGGCTAAGCTTTTCAATTATGGTTTTTCCAAATTCAAATCACAAGTGGTCCTTAAACCTAACGATACTATCGGTAAAGTCAAAGTTTTTCGGGGCAATCAACCGGAAGTTACGGCGATAACCGCCGGAGAATTATCGGCCATCACCAAACGCGATTTTACCGGTACCATTGTGAAAACCATTCAATTGAATCCAATGGTCAGTGCTCCGGTTAGCTCCGGCCAGAAACTTGGGGAAGTTTATCTGACCGTCAACGGAAAACGATGTGGCCGGGTGGATTTGATTGCCGCCCAAACAGTGACGCGGGCTTCTTTTTTCCGGATCTGGCGGCAAATCATTGACCGGATAATCGGAAATGCAGTTCATTAGGAAAATACGCGCCGTTTTTTAATGAGATAGGAAAGATCGGTGTCTAAACTTCCATATTCATGCCAGACTTTAACGGAGTCTGGCATTTTTTATCGTATTCCAACACCTTCATTTCCCCCGGTTCTTTTGGTTAAAAACGTTATAAACATTGATATTAAGGCTTTTTATGTTATTTTCTTCAGGAGGAACTTTAATTTGAGCGGCGAATTCTTCTAGAGAAAAGAAATAATGGAATCGAATTGTGTCGGGAAAAGGGGGTTTAGGGTTGGTCATTGAAACAGAGCGGATTGGACCCAACCTGATTGTGGAAATCGATGGAGAACTTGATTTGGAAACTTCACCAACTTTTCGGGAGATTGTCGATGATAAGCTGAATCATTATGAATCCATTAAACACGTGATTTTGGATCTTGAAAAAGTTAGCTTTATTGATAGTTCCGGATTGGGAGTGATTTTGGGGCGATTTAAACGTTTAAACCAACACGGCGGTAAGATTTCGGCGATAAATGTCTCCGCGCAAATCAGACGCATTCTCCAATTATCGGGTTTATTAAAAATAATGGACATATACGACGATCGTCATGGCGCGTTAAAAAATTCATGGAGGTAGCTCGATGCCCAATAACTATTTAAAAATAAAATTCCCCAGTCTACCTCAGAACGTTGGGTTAGCCCGGGTAATCGTCGCTGCTTTTGCAACCCAATTGGAATTCACCTTGGCGGAGGTCGAAGAGATTCGGGTGGCGGTTTCGGAGGCCGTGTCGAATTGTGTAATTCATGCTTACCCGGATATGGAGGGTGAGATTGAACTGGAATTAGCCATCGAAGACGAAGAGCTGGTTATTCGAATTAAAGATTACGGCATTGGGATTGAAGATATTGAACAAGCCAAACAAGCCACTTTTTCCACCGATCCGGAACGGATGGGTTTGGGATTGGTGTTTATCGAGTCATTTATGGAATGCGTGGATATTATTTCGGGTCCCGGTCAAGGTACCTCGATAATAATGAAAAAGCATCCGGAACGGGGGCTCGCAGATGCTGGTTTCTCCCGAAGCAGTTAAATCCGAAATTAATTTGCCAAATAATCATCTACTGACCGATCAGGAGTTTCTGGCATTAATCGTTAAGTATCGTAACGGTGATAAAGATGCCAAAAACACCATCATTCAGCATAATTTACGGCTGGTGATGAGCGTGGCCCAGCGGTTTACCAACCGCTTGGAACTGGATGATTTATTCCAAATCGGTTGCATGGGGTTGATGAAGGCCATCGAAAAATTCAACCCGGCCTATGGGGTGAAGTTCTCGACTTATGCGGTACCGGTGATCATCGGTGAGATTAAGCAACATCTCCGTGATGACGGCCCGATTAAGATCAGCCGTAATCTTAAGGAGATTGCCGTCAAAGTCGAACAAATCCGAACCCAACTTGCGAATACCATTGGCAAGGAACCGACGCTTTCAGAGTTGGAAACTGCTACCGGTTATTCGCGGGAAGAAATCGCCGCAGCACTGGAAGCGACCCGCCCGATTAATTCTTTACAGGAGATCGTCCATGAGGAAGAGGGCGACGCCATCAGCCGCGAACAACTGGTGGGTGAGGAAACCGCCCACTCGAAATGGCTGGAACAGTTCGCGTTGCAAGAAGTGATTGGACAACTTCCCGAACGTTTGCAAAAACTGGTGAAGCTCCGTTTTTTCGAGGAAAAAACCCAGAGCGAAATTGCCGCCAATTTCGGTGTATCCCAGGTGCAAGTCTGCCGTCTGGAAAAAGAAGCGCTACATCGGTTGCGAAATTTATATCTGAACGAATAATTGTAGCTACCGGCTAAAAGAAGCCGATAGATGATAAGCGTCTGTACGACGCAAAGCTGATTGTTGAAATCAGCGCTTTAAGCGCATTCCATGCGCGGCGCTATCATGCGCCATCCCGGTGATGCATTCCGGGACCTTTGGAGAATTTGAAGAACTTTTCTTCAGAGGATGGATAATAATAACTCCGATGATGACATGAAGCGTCCGGGGTTATTATTATTTTTAATTTTAATGTGACTTTCGCTGATGGGATTGATGATTTATGTATCGGTAATACCCACCGGTTCCCGGCGGGAGTGAGGCTGGTGGACGCTAACACATTACTATAATTTTATAGGGTGTGGTTTGGGCTGGTATACTTCTTGTAGTAGGGCCGTAGACAACAATAAGGTACCGGTTTCCGGGGTTTCCAGTAAAGGCTTGACCATTTTCCAGCACTATCAGAGTCGAAGGGGAAATGTTTAATCGCAATGTGCCGTCTCTACTCACCAATTGCCGGTTAAAAAAGTCTACTTTTACATTTTGATTTCGGGTAGCTCTTGCCATAACAATTGCTTGAAATTGCGGCGGGAAAATTAAAGGAGTTGCCGCGCTTGCATCATAAAATCCGGTTACCGTATCTCCGACTGTCATCATAACTTGGTCTAAAAAATAAGTTGCCGGGGTCACCACGAAATTTACCAAACTCCCATCGTTATTTTCGACAGACATTAATTTATTACATCCTACACTTCCTCCAAGTCCCATCCAAAAATCGTCAATCATGGTAATGATACCGGTAAAAGATTGGTAGATCGCCATTTTTAGACCTCCTCACCAATTTATTACTCCAGTGATTAAAAATCGGGTGGGTCTTACTTATAGCAGCAATTTAAGCGATGAAGAATAAATAAGTTTAATGGCCGGAGTAATATATACCGATAGGATATGCATCCGTTAGATTTTGTGTTATTCTTGACGGGAACACCAAGATATTTGACAAAAGGAGTATTTGTAATTTGTGGGAAATAATTGGATTTATTTCAATCGCCCTTATGTTACGGCTGCTACCGCAAGAAGCCTATATCAAATCTAAAAAAGTAGCCTGGATCGTAATTCTCATCTACTCCGGCATCTATCTCTTCATCGTCCGTCAAAGCGGGACGGGGAGATTTATCCCAATGGATGCTTTATGGATAATATTAATGTTTGGCTATATGATCATCCGCCCTTTATCCTGGTTTTTAGTCAAAATGAAGGATTTGGCGGAATTCGAAGTGGCTTACCGGTTCTTATATTTGGCTTTATTCACGTATATGTTATCCATCCGGCGGATCGACACCGGATTCTCCTTTCAAGTCAGTGGTAAGGACTGGCTGATAACTTTGGGAGCCACGGGAGGCTTTATGATTTTGGGGACGCTTCTTGGTGGAGGAATTCAACGGATTCGAAAAGCCTGGAACCGGGTTCAAATCAGAGAAGTATTAATTACCGGAATTTATATGTTTTTCTGGGTGGCCATATCCCAGGAACTCTTTTTCCGGGGAATCATTCAAAACTTTCTGAGCCAATGGCTCGGTCCTTTGGCGGCGTTAATTTTGGGTTCAATCATCTTCGGCTTGGCCCACTGGAACTATAACGGCCCCAAAATGGTCCTCACCGCCACCTGCGCCGGGTTGATCTATGGTTCTGTTTATTTATTCACCGGAAATGTCCTTTGCGCGGTAATTTGTCATGCTCTAACGAATGTTTATTGGAAAACTGTATGGTGTAAGGCGTAGGATATGGGCAAGAGCGTATCGCTACAGTTTATGCACTTGTTCCATTCGATTGATTATCCGATGATTAAGCTCTATGTTTACGCTAAAAAGTCGCTTGCCGATTTCCATTGGGTAGGATATAATGATTAGACGAAGTTTAAGCCTGCTAATACCGGAGGAATCTAAATGGCCGAGAACCGCGCACCAACCTCATCCTCCCAGATTGAAATCAACGGGAAAATGTACGATTTATATTCCCGGACTTATATCATGGGTATCATTAATTTGACACCGGATTCGTTTTCGGGGGATGGAGTGTATTCGAAAACGAATTATATTGATGAGGCGCTGAAGCAGGCGGAACAAATGATTGAGGATGGAGCGGACTTTTTGGATGTGGGCGCGGAGTCCACCCGTCCGAAAGCGGTCCCAGTCAATGAAGCAGAGGAGGAAGGGCGGCTGTTGCCGGTGGTCAGGGAATTGGTTCCGGCTTGCAAAGTTCCGGTTTCCATCGATACTTATAAACCGGGAGTGGCTGAGAAGGCTTTAAATTTAGGCGCGGCCATCATCAATGATATTTGGGGTTTGAAAGCGCCGGATGATCCGGAACATCGGATGGCCCGGGTGGCGGCGGAGGCCAAGGTTCCTGTAATTATTATGCATAATAATCCGGAGCCGGTTTATCATCGGATTATGAATGAAATCGCGGCTTCACTGGCAGATTCAATCCAAATCGCGGCGGAGTCCGGAATCCCGGCGGAGCGGATAATCATTGATCCGGGCATTGGTTTTGGGAAAAACTATCAAGATAACCTGGAGGTATTACGTCGGCTTGATGAATTACAGAGTTTGGGAAGGCCGGTGTTGCTCGGAACCTCCCGTAAATCAGTGGTGGGATTAACGCTGGACCTGCCGGCGGAAGAACGCCTGGAAGGAACCATTGCCACTTCTATCTGGGGTATCACCAAAGGGGCGAATATTTTACGGGTGCATGATGTCAAGGCAATAACCCGGGCGGCCCGGATGTGTGATGCAATTCGCAGCGAACGCGGATCATCAATGTAGAACCAATTCGATCCCGTGATAAGATCAGTTTTAACAAAATTAGGTTGTCCGGTATTCGGGACAGCTTTATCATTAAAAAATCACCCGCTGAAATTCAGAGAGAGGGTGATTTTTTCAACAAAATGAAAGGATTTATTTTGTGGTTCCAAACTTAATTTACTTTTTCTTCGGTTTCTTTTCCTCTTTTTTCTGAGTCTTTTCTTTGTTGGCCATGGTATCTTCTCCTTTCAATACTTGATATATTAAAAATATGCGATTGTTTTCTGATCTCCTTCTTTTCCTGAAAATAAATTATGGAAAATTTACAAGTTTATTTTGAATTGTCTAGGAGTCTGTGCGCGTAACACTTTTTAGTAACTATAAACCACTATATGTGGCATTAGAATATGTGACTTGATACTAAATAGGCTTCGAAAACCGGTTAGCCGCACAGACTCTTAGGGGTTCTTCGCCATTTTTCAAAGTTATGGTGTAATGGATTTTTATCCGAAATTTCATAAATAGATGGCGACAAACAGCCCTCTAATTCATGGTAAAACGGCCTTATTTTGTATCCAAAGCAGGAAAATTGATTTAGATCTTGAATAACAGTCACAAGTTTATTTGCTCAATTATTTGCATAAAGGGGGTTATACCAATGCGCCGGTCTTATTTATTGATTCTCGGCATCATCTTTCTCACGGCAATCTCCCTGTTTGGCGCAACTTTAGGCCAGGCCAGGGGGGTGGACGGCGACTCCAGAACCATCACCATCAATCGCGATTTACAAATTACCGTCGAAAAAGCGGGACAGAAGCAAGAATTAATCATCCCCCAGGAACCGTTGGATTTTGCAACGACTTTAATCTGGGAAGTAAACATTACCAAGAAAATATCCAGTGAAAAAAAACCGGCCGTTTTTACCATTGAAGACTTGGGAACCGGTAAGCAAATTGAACGCAAGATGGCTACCAGTACAGGAAAATTCTCCATTCCCAAGGGAAAACAATATAAAGTCATCATTGACGCCGGGGAATACATGATGTTTTTTAAAACCGGCGCTTTGGTCAAGGCCAATATAAGTTTTGCCGAAGCCCAAATTAAATATTCCCTGGGTGATAAACCTTTTCTGGTGGATTTTGAGATTACCGGTCCCGCCGGATTCAATGACTGGAAATGGCTGTGGAACAATGACGATTTCTCCACCGGAAAAACAGTGTCCCATCAATTTAGCGGTGGCGGGAAGACCTTGATCATGGTGGAAGGGAACAGCAAAACATCATCGGGGTTAACTTCCCAAAAATACAGCTTCGAGTTTGAGGTGCCGCCACTGGTAACTTTGACCTCAAAGATCGAACCGTTAAAAGGACCGGTGGAACTGGCGGTAACCGCTTCTGCCAATGCAGTGGTCAATTACGGGCAAAGGGCGACATATTCTTGGAATTTCGGCAATAGCGTGGAAATCTCCGGTCCGGAAGCCCATAATACTTATTTGAAACCTGGCCGTTATCAGATAGTTTTAACGGCCACCGTCAATGAATATAAAACCGAAAAAACCTGGCTGGTGGATGTCAGTCCGGAAACCATTGTGCCTAATGTGGTGGTGACTCCGGCGCTGGGTCCGGTTCCGTTAAAAGTGACCGGTACGGTGAATCCTAAAATCAACGGCGGTCCGGTTCAGCTGGAATATAGCTGGGAGTTGGCGGGTGAAACCGTAAAGGGCAATAAATTTGAACATACTTTCACCGAACCCGGCGATTATCGGTTAATGGTCGAGATGGTCGATAAACTTCATCCCGATGTAGTCATCCCCGAGGAAATTATTTTGATTAAGGTCCTTCCACCTCAAATCGATTTGAAAGTCAGCGCTTCCAGCGTTGAAGGGACTGTACCGCTGGCGGTGAATTTTGACCCGGGGAAAACTATTACCGGAAATCCGGTGGAATTGCTATACCGTTGGGAATTTGGGGATGGGGAGGTTAGTGTTCTTGACAAACCAACTCATGTCTTTAAACGTCCCGGTGAATATCAAGTCCGCCTTGTGGTTAGTGACCGGTTGCATACCGGGAATCTGGCCGATAGTATGATTACCGTCAAGGCGTTGCCACCCCAGATGAAAGTTGCGGTAAAGTCCAGCATTACCGCTGGTTTGGCGCCGCTTCAAGTTAGCTTCAACGCTACGACCAGTGTTACCGGTTCGCCCTGTGAACCTCAATACCGCTGGGATTTTAACGACGGCTCCATCAGCTTGGAACAAAACCCGGTTCATCTTTTCAAACAGCCGGGCGATTACCAGGTAACGTTGGAAGTGAAAGATCGATATCATCCGGCGGTTATCGAGAAAGTAACCACTTCAATTAAAGTTGAAACACCGAAAGTTCGATTGGCCGCTTCCGTTTTGCCCATCACCGGAGCCGCGCCGCTTATTGTAAAATGTCAGGCATCAGCCACCATGGAAGGCACCGGTACCCCCGTTTTCAAGTATATTTGGGATTTTGGCGACGGAAAAATCTTGGAAGGGCCGGAACAATCCTATACCTATGGAAAGGCGGGGACCTATACAATCCAAGTGAGCGTCCAGGAAGAGGAGATGGGGATTACCGAACGAAAGACATTGAAAGTTACCGTGAAGTAGGGGAACATGTTCGTAATTTATTTGACTAAAAGCCAACTCTTGCCAAATCCATCCGGCACTTCCTAGAAAAATCGTAATGAAACTTGCCCATCTTTGACACACTATAAAAAAGCGGTGTGCGCCGCTTAGTGAACGGTTTTTTCACATCGCCGTAAAACTGCAGAATGGAGTTGAAAGCTTGGACAGGTTTGCATTGGTTCTGGTAATTATTGGCGCGTTAAACTGGCTTTTGGTCGGGTTGTTCAGATATGATCTGGTGGCAAATATTTTTGGAGGTCATACCGCGCCGCTTAGCCGGATTATTTATTCCCTGGTGGGAATCGCCGGTCTATACTGCATCAAGTTTTTGTTTCGGGAGCGGGAACAATACTCCAACCCCAATAATTTACCTCCACAATAAAAAATTAATATAAAAAGCTGCCCGGATTTTCACGGGCAGCTTTTTAATCGGCTCTCAATCGAATCTCCTTTTTCAGCGCCAAAAAAATTTAAGAACGATATTTGCCGGTAGGAATTATTTTCTTTTCTTCTGGGTATTTATTATGTATTTTTTGGTTTCTGCCGATTTTATTATAGGATGCCGAAAAACCGTAAAATCAATACGGACAATTATTATTTATCCGATTTCAATTCACAGCGTCTTTACAGAAAACCGTAAATATGGGATAATTAATGTTACGTTAACAAATTTGTGATAATTTGTTTACAAATTATAAACTTTTACGAGATAAGAGGTTAACATTATGGTATGGCTCAAACATAAGTTGCAACAATTGCTAATTCAAAAAAATGATAATGTGTTCGTCCAATTTTTCCGGAGCATTTTTGTCGGAGGTCTGGCAACTCTGGTGGATTGGGCGATATATTTTTTGCTGGCGGTTTTGTTGCATGTGAATCCATTTTTGGCGACGTCGATATCCTTCGTTTTTGGACTCGTCGTTAACTATTACTTCACCCAAATCTGGGTATTTAGTTATACGCCCGACAGCTTGACCAAGAGTTTCGCCACATTTACAATCATTGGTTTGGTGGGGTTGGGTTTAAATTATTTGTTATTCTGGATTGATGATACATATCATCTGCTGGAGAATATTTTTAACATCGGTAACCAAGATTATATCAATATGTTGAAGAAAGTTATCGCCACTTTTATCGTGTACATCTGGAATTTTTCCGCCCGGAAATATTTTATCTTCAGGGAATCCAAAAAAACCCAATTAAAAACCGAACCGGAGGTTAACCCGCGATGACGGCCTCGAAAATCACCACCTTTTACCAGAGACACCGGACTTTAATTATGGCTCTCCTGGTTTTAATGATCGGCTATTATTTTATGTACATGACCCTAAAACAGAATATTTTATCGCACAACGCTTACGAGTCATATACGCTTCAGGCCAAGGCCTGGTGGCAGGGGCGGGCTGATCTGGGCCAGGATTATCCCTGGCTTGAGTTGGCCAAGTATCATGATAAGATTTATGTAAGCTTTCCGCCAGTGCCTTCGGTGGTCCAATTCTTTTTAATCCCGTTCTTTGGTGGAAATACGCCGGACAACTTGCTGACCACCATTTATACTTTGCTTTCCTTTGTCGTCGCTTATCTGTTTTGTAAACGCCGTAAAATGCCGGATACTCACGCTTTGTTTTGGGCTATTTTTCTGGTGATAGGCGGGAACCTGTTAGCATTGTCGGTTTCCGGAGGCGTCTGGTTTCAAGCTCAAGTATTATCCTTTTTACTGACCCTGTTGTCCTTATACTTGATTACTTCCGAAAAGAAATCCGATTGGCACCTGGGGCTGGTTTGCTGGGCGCTGTCCATCGGATGCCGGCCGTTTCAGGCCCTTTATTTTCCAATATATTTGTATATTTTGAGCGAGAATTTAAAACGGTGTAATGAAATTAAAACCGTGAAGGATCTTCTAAAATTTTTACCCTATGCCGTCCCGCCGCTGATCATTTTCTGCGTTTACGGATGGTATAATTGGATTCGGTTCGGGAACCCCCTGGAATTCGGCCATTCATATCTTCCGGAGTTTATGCGGGCGGAGTACGGGCAATTTAGTTTTAATTATATTCGTAACAATTTATCGAATATCTTCCGGTTGCCCAGTTTGATCCCGGGGACCACCCGGTTGACCGTGCCCCGGCATGACGGCTTTTTGTTTCTGCTGGCGAATCCGATTTTTATCCCGTTTTTGGTGCGTTGGTTCAAAAGCATTATCAACCGGAAAATTACATTTTATGATCTGGTAATACCGGTATTAATTGTAATGCATATCGTTTTGTTCTTATGCCATCGCACATTGGGCGGGTGGCAGTTTGGCATCCGGTATTTCGTTGATTTTCTGCCCTATATCTTTTTCTATATCTATCAAAAACAAACCAGATTTTATCCATATGAAGTCGCGTTGCTGGCCTTCGGAGTTATCCTTAATATTTACGGGACGGTTTGGCTGTTTTTGGACTGGCAATGAAGTAGGCGCGCAAACACGAACATTATCACATCTTTACAGAAAAAAAGGTGTATCCATGAACAACACAAAATGTTATTTATCGGTAATTGTTCCTTGTTACAATGAAAAAGCGAATTTGCAACAGGGCGTATTGAATGAAGTTTACGAGTATTTACAGACGGTCCCTTTCAGTTGGGAATTGATTATTTCCGATGACGGTTCCACCGATGGCAGTATCGAATTGGTGAAAGATTTTATCCGGGGTCGGAATAATGTAGTTTTGCTAGAAAATCTTCATGGCGGCAAACCGGTGGCGATTTTTCACGGGATCAACAGGGCGGCGGGAGAATTTATATTGTTTACCGATATGGATCAGTCCACGCCCTTGTCCGAGGTTGAAAAACTGCTGCCGTTTTTTAATGAGTTCGATGTAATCATCGGCTCCAGGGTGAATCGTAAAAACTTTCAGTTTTACAGGCGCCTGGGTTCTTTCGTCTTCAAACATGGCCGTAAATTGGTTATTTTACGACACATTAATGATACCCAATGCGGGTTTAAGGCACTCAGAGCTCCACTTGCCAAAGAACTCTTCCCCAAACTGGAATTTATCCGAACCCAAACCGTGGCCAAAGGTTGGACGGTTACCTGCTTTGATATTGAGTTACTATATTTGGCCCGGATGAACCATAAACGGATTAAGGAAGTGGTTGTGGCCTGGGAAGATCGGGATCGGTCCAGCACCAAAAAGAAGAGTTACATAAAGGAATCGATTCAGATATTAATGCAAGTGGCGAGAATCAAGTTGAATAACTTCCGTGGCTTTTATCATTAGCCTAACAGGGAACGGCTATCCGTTTAAAGGAAACATTCGGGATCGCGCACGCGTGCGTGCGTAAATCATCGCCAATATTTCATATCATTCTCCAGGGAGGTTTTGAATAATGCACAAGCGGTTTTATAGGAGAGATTACCGGTTTTTAGTCAAAGTTAGTTGCTTGGTTTTATTGGTGTTATTGCTGGCCTCGGTTACTTTTGGTCAAGAGGCCGAAACCACCACCGTCAATCTTTTAAAGAACGGCGGGTTTGAAGATGTCAACAACACCTTTCAGCCGAAAAATTGGAAGTTTGGGTACTGGCAAGAAGGTTCCTTCGGCGCGGTAACCGATAAAAAGGTACATGGCGGCCAACGTGCGCTGTTGCTGCAGTCGGAGACCGGAAACGATATCCGTATGGTGCAAACCATCAAGGTGAAGCCGAATAACATTTACCGTTTCTCAGGATGGGTGGCCACCGAAAATGTGACCCAAAACATCACCGGAGCCAACTTGTCCATCATGTTGGAGAATTGTTGGACTCAATCTGTCAGTGTCAACGGCACCAATGATTGGCGTCCGATTGAATTGATTTTCCGGACTCATGCTTCCATGAATGAAATCACCTTGGCCGTCCGGTTGGGATATTACGGCAGTAACGCCACCGGAAAAGCCTATTTCGACGATTTTAAATTGGAAGATGTGAATAAAGAACCGGTATATTTCGAACAGCTTGAGGCGCCGAAACCCGCCAATCAACAGCCGCCTCAAAATGCCAATAACAATACCGAGAGCGGCGCCGCCCAGTCCGGTCTGTCATTGAAAGGCATGGCCTATCCGGCGTTAATTGCCTTGTTCTATTTGTTGATTTTGGCCGGATTCATGCTAAAAACGAAACAATTGCAAGGCGAATTCCTGGAAAAAACACAATTGGAAATCATCAAGGAAAAACTTCCTTTACTTTTCGCAGGTTTTGCCGCGCTGACTTTTTTGGTCAGGCTACCACTGATACCGGCTATACCGTTTGCGGTGGATATGGGCGACTTCAAAGCCTGGGCGCTGGACGTTGTTCAAAACGGTCCGGCCCGTTTTTACGCTCCCGGCAAGTTCTGCGATTATCCGCCCTTTGCCCTGTACATTTTATGGTTTATCGGTTCTCTCGGCAAATTGCTGGGAGCCGTGAACAATGATTATTTATTTACGTTTTTAATCAAACTTCCTTCATTGTTATTCGATATCGGTACCGCCTGGCTGATTTTCGCCATATTGCGCCGCAAAAGGCCTATATTTGGTATGATTTTAGCCATTATCTATATGTTCCTCCCGCCGGTGATTTATAACTCTTCTTACTGGGGGCAGGTGGACACTTATTACGCCTTCTTGATGATGTTGGCCTTTTATTTCTTGATTGTAAAACGAAATCCGGATGTGGCCGCGATAGTGGTGGTTGCTTCCTTCTTAACCAAAACCCAGACCATTGCCTTTGTGCCGCTATTGTTGTTCTATTTATTCCTGAATTACGATTGGAAGCGCTGTTTGTCCACTCTGGGTCTGGCGTTTTTGGCCTTTGTTTTAATCATCCTGCCGTTTAATATGAATAATCCTTTCGGGATGTTCGGCTGGGTCTATGATTTTTATACCAAACAAGCGGCTACTTATCCTTATGCCACCATGAATGCGGCTAACTTTATGGCCTTAATCAGCGGCAATTATGCAAATGACAGCACGCCGGTTATTTGGGGGATCAGTTACAATCTATTGGGCATTTTATTGTTCCTGGGCAGTGTTATCTGGTGCTGTTATTATTACTGGCGGAAGCGGACCGACGGCAGTCTTGCGGCGGCGTTCGCGATGATAGCCTTCGGCTTTTTCATGTTCTTTCCGCGGATGCACGAACGTTATTCATTCCCTATCCTGGCTTTCATGCTGCTGGCGGTGGGTTACTACAAAGATCGGAAGATCTTTTACGGAACCATGATTCTCAGCATCTCCTTCCTGTTGAATTTACACACGGTCATTATCAAGTTTAAAAATATGATCGACGATCAAGTGTTCAACCGGGTTTTATATATTCTGGCGATCATTAACGCAGCGGTTTATGTAGCCATGCTGTTGATTTTTAAGATTCAATCCGGTGGCAAGAACCGGAGCGCCAAAGAATTTTTCGGCGCCTACGCTCAAAAATTGAAGACCATGTTGCAGGCTAAACTCACTGAAAAGCCATTCAAGCTGGTGAAACGGGACTATCTGATTTTGGGGCTCATTGTGCTTTTGTATTCCATCTTTATTTTCACCAATTTAGGGTCCCGGAACACGCCCCAAACCGGGATTGAATTGATTAGTCCGGAGCAAACGGTGGAAATCAATTTAACCCGGCCATCGAGTATCCGGACTGTGGTCTGGCATGATGCGGAAGGCTCCGGTAAAATGAAACTGGAAAGTTTCGATGGCGTTAATTGGAATCCGGCCGGTGAATTGTCTTGTGATAACTATTATATTTTGCGGACCATGTCGGTGGTCATGGACGGAGTCAGTAAACTGAGGGTGATCCCGGATCCTGTGGCCGGCCATGTGAATGAAATCAGCTTTTTTGACGGCGAAAACAAACTGGTACCGGTGGCTACGGTACGGGAAGCCAACCGGAACGAAGAACCGGCTTCACAATTCCCGCTCTTCGATGAGCCGGAGCGGATGTCCACAAAGCCCACCTTTATGAACAGTACCTATTTTGATGAGATTTATCATGGCCGTACCGCATATGAATTTATCAAGGGCTATCAAGTGTATGAAACCACCCATCCCCCCTTCGGAAAGGATCTGTTAAGCCTCGGTATTTTGCTCTTCGGGATGAATCCCTTCGGGATGCGTTTCATGCATGTAATTACCGGTATTTTATTGATGATTACCCTGTTTTTCCTGGGGCGGCAAGTATTGTCCAGCCGCTTCGGAGCTTATGCCACCATGGCTTTGGGAATGATGGACTTTATGCCCTTCGTGCAGAGCCGGTATTCGACCATTGATACTACTTCGGTATTATTCATCGCCTTAATGTTCTTATTCACGGTTAAATATGTGAAAGACCAGGAACTCAAACCGGGAGTAAGGAATTCACTGGGGACCATCATATTGATCTTTGTATCCGCGGGTTTCGCCGCCGCTACCAAGTGGACCGCCATATACGGAATCGGGGGAGTGGTAGTCTGCTTTACTCTGGTGGAAATTCGCAAATTCCAGGCATACAGGCGGGAACGGGCCAAATTGGCCGTGAAACTACCCAAACGGGTGGTTTCCAAAGGTGGAAAAGTCAAACGTCCGGCCAAACCTTCCACTTTTGAGATTCAGACCCGGAGCGAAATGGGCAAACTGGCCAAGTCCTTCTGGCTGAAAAACTTCGGAACCACATTGCTGGTGGCGTTGTTGTTGTTCATGATTATCGTTCCGGTGATTTACGCGTTAACCTATATTCCGTTCCTGGGTACCAAGAACGTGGATTTATTCTCCGGCGTCGGCATTCAGGAAGTTTTGAGAAGCCAGCGGGATATGTTTGATTACCATGCGAAACTTAACGCCACGCATCCGTTTACGTCCCACTGGTGGAGCTGGCCGTTTAATTTTAAGCCGTTATGGATTTATGGCGGTGACCATCCCGCTCCCGGCATGAAATCCACCATCGTGAGCATGGGCAACCCGCTGATCTGGTTTTTGGGGATTGTGGGTTTGATGATTTTGGTTTATCAATTATTGGTTAACCGGCGCTTTACCATATATCACGCGGTGTTCGTTTGTTTCTTCTCGGTATATCTCCCGTGGGTTTTGGTGACCCGGATTGCGTTCGTTTATCATTACTATCCATGCTTGCCGTTATTATACCTGTTCGTGGCCATGTTGTTTGAGCCGTTTTGGAAGCTCGAAAAGCAGGGGCGGCAATTTGTCTATGTGGCCGGAGCTTTGTGCCTAATATTGCTGATGATGTTTTACCCGGCCATCTCGGGCCTTGAGGCGCCGCATACCTATATCAGCAAATTCCTGTACTGGTTCCCGAAGGATTGGTCGTTTTAAAATACTTAAATCAAACAATTGATCAAAAAAGACTTTTCAAACAGGGCTTTTGTGATATAAAGGAGGGTTTTCCATGTCAAATGTCGTTTATTCCATCGTGGTTCCCATGTTTAACGAGGAGTTGGTCATCGCCGAATCCTATAAAAGGCTGAAAAGCGTGATGGATTCTTTCAAGGAACCCTACGAGATCGTCTTCGTTAATGACGGCAGCCGGGATAAAACCGGGAGCATCATCCGCGAGATCTGCGAAACGGATCCGAACATCAAATTAGTTGATTTTTCAAGAAATTTTGGCCATCAAATTGCGATTACCGCCGGTATGGATTATACCGTGGGCCAGGCTATCGTGGTCATCGACGGCGATCTGCAGGATCCGCCGGAAGTCATTGCCCAAATGGCCGCCAAGTGGCGCGAAGGATACGATGTGGTTTATGGAAAACGGGCTTCCCGGGAAGGGGAGACCTTCTTTAAGAAATTTACCGCCAAGGTCTTTTACCGGTTTTTGCGGAAGATGACCGACGTGGATATTCCGGTGGATACCGGCGACTTCCGGCTCATTGACCGCAAAGTGTGCGACGCCTTGAAGCAGGTGAATGAACACAACCGGTATATTCGTGGTCTCATCAGTTGGCTGGGGTTCAAACAGACCGGGGTGGAGTTTAACCGGGATAAGCGTTTCGCCGGAGAAACCAAGTATCCGCTGAAGAAAATGATCAAGTTCGCCACCGACGGAATTGCCTCTTTTTCATTGAAACCGTTGAAACTGGCCTCCGGTATCGGTGTGATGCTGCTCTCCGTAAGTAGTTTCTATTTGCTGGTGGCTTTGGTTCAGAAGATATTCGGGCTGGGAGTTATCCCTGGGTGGGCGCCGGTTTTGGCGGTGAATTTGTTCTTTGACGGGGTTGTTTTGCTGATGCTGGGGATCATCGGCGAGTATATCGGGCGGATTTACGATGAAGCCAAGGGGAGACCGTTATATATGATCCGGGAGCTTAAGAATATAAAACCGGAGGATATCGCGGTCAAGCGCGGAAAATAAGCCGTCTGGATCCACCCAAACATTGGTTTGATAAAATTCTTTCTATTCATTGGAAGATGGTGGATTTTTAAACCTTGCAGGATAAACCGAGGGCCGATGGGTTGACTTGATTTACAAAGCAAAACGTTGACCATGATTTGTACGCGCCATTGATTGATAAGGTAAGTAAAACCGGCAAGCTATTTGCCGGTTTTACCAGTCTCTTTTTTACAATATTCGCATTCAAAGGGGGAGATATGATGAAACGAACAAAGCCAGCGGTGAAAATAATGTTCATGTTGGTGTTTGTTTTAATTACACTGGTTTCCATGACGCCGGTTTCTGCCGCTACTATCAAGGTTGCTTGTATCGGCGACAGCATTACTTCCGGATTCGGGAATGGTGTGACCACGCCGTATCCGTATGCCCTGTCGCTTCTGCTCGGTTCCGGTTATACCGTGAACAACTACGGGGTGATCAGTACCACCATGTTAAAAAAAGGGGATAATCCGTACTGGAGTACCCAGAGTTTCACCGACAGTTCAAACTGGCTGCCGGATATTGTAATTATTATGCTGGGCAGCAATGATTCCAAATCGTATAATTGGCAGTATAAGTCGGAATTTGTGGCCAATTATAAGGAAATGATTTATCATTATAAAAATTTATCCTCAAATCCCACAGTATATGTAAGCACCAGTCCTACCGTATACAACGGCGATATCGGGAATTATGGAATTACAAATCCGGTGGTAACCGGCGAAGTAGTTCCCTTAACGATTCAAGCCGCCAATGAAACCGGATGTAAAATTATCGATGTCAATACAGCCACACAGGGAATGTCTCAAAATTTTCCGGATTATGTTCATCCGAATGACGCCGGTTACCAGGTGATCGCTAACACAGTATACAACGGTATTACCGGTTCAACCCCGACAACAACAATAACACCGAAGTTTACTCCGACCCCGACTCCGGTACATACCGCAACACCGAAGGTTTCAGCAACACCAACCCAGGTTCCAACATCGGCACCAACGGTGACGCCGACTCCGATGGCAACTGCAACACCGACCCCGGTTCCGGGGGGTAGCATTAAGGTACAATTCTATAACCAAAATACAGCCACGGCCAGCAATCAGATTTATGCGAACTTCCAATTAATCAATACGGGTACCGGCGCCATCACCTTATCAAACGTTACGATAAGGTACTGGTATACGGAAGACGGTACTCAAGGGCAGAACTTCTACTGCGACTACTCACCGGTAGGCAGCAGTAATGTTACCGGTACTTTTGGCAAAATGGGCACCGCCAAGACCGGGGCCGATACTTATCTGGAAGTCGGATTCACCAGCGGCGCGGGAAACTTGGCGGCCGGCGCCAACGTGGTAATCCAAACCAGGGTTGCCAAAAGCGACTGGACGAATTACACCCAGACCGATGATTACAGCTTCAATTCCTCGGCAACCGGCTACGTTAACTGGACCAAGGTGACCGGGTATGTATCCGGGACGCTTGCGTGGGGAATCGAGCCTTAAACGATGAATCGAAGATTACAGATTGATGATTGAAGATTTAACAATGCGTTCGATAATCCGGTGGTGATGAACTGCCGGATTATTTTTAAAAAACTGGGACCAAGGCAATCACAATCAAGAATTATATTTTAACGCACGCGCGCGATTATCAAGAATGGAACAGGTGATATATTATGGATTCAGGTTTGGTGTTCAAGGATCCATTTAATCCTGATTTTTATATCAGCTATCTTATAAGTTACGCCGACACGACCAAAGCCGCGCATTATCACGATTCTTTCGAGATTTACTTCGCATTGTCGGATGGTTACCGGGTTATCGTTAATGAAAACGTCTATCCGCTAGAAAAAGGCGATTTATTTGTATTTAACCAATTTGATATCCATCATGGCATCATTACTTATGAAAAGCCGCGGGAGGTCTATATAATTCATTTTATGCCTCATTACATCAGAGATCTATCCACACCTCAGACTAATCTTTTACAATGTTTTACCGAACGGGGACCGGGTTTCTCCCATCGGGTCCACCTTGAACCGAAACAGGCTCAGGATCTAATCGCCTTATTTGATAAGGCCATTTTTTACTATGAAAATAAAGTATACGGCCATGATATTTATCAAAAAATTTTATTGGCGGAAATACTCTTGTTGGTGAACTCTTATTATTATCCATCCAATACTTCAAATTGCCAAAATCAAACGCCCGAGCTGGGAAGAATCAGTCCCATTCTGGATTATATCAACATTCATTGTAACGAAGATATTTCACTCGGGCATTTGGCGCAAAAATTTTTTATAAGCAAAGACTATTTAGGAAATCTATTTAAAAGCGCCACCGGTTATACCATCAAGGAATATATTATTGCCCGAAGAATGATGTTCGCTAAGCAATTATTGTTAAAAAACGAACCCATTTCCCAGGTAATGGAAAGAGTCGGATACACCAATTACTCCCATTTTATCCGGACTTTTAAGAAATATGTGGGGGTTACCCCGAAGCAATATCTTAAAAAAATATAATTTCAAATTACTATGGATTGTAATTGTTATGTAATTGAAGCTTTGCTTCAATATGATATATGTTAAAGCTCACATGGGTCATACCATTTGAGCTTTTTTTATTACATCCACAACAACCAAAATTTTCAAAAGCCAGCATCCTGATATTTCCAATTAAGTTGCGGAATATGCACGTTTTTGAACGGTATCAATAATATCATATCAATGATACTTGGATATAATGATAAAGAGATGGTTTTATTGATGGGATTAGCGCCGGAATGAAAGGGGGAGTGATGGATCCAAGTGTAAGATTGACAGCGTTTGAAGCATAAGAATCTATTTTAGGCAAAAATAATAAGGAGGAAGATTTTTTTGAAAAGAAGAATCGTTATTTTTTTATTAATCATGGCGTTGATATGTATTTCAGGCACATCCGTCCTTAATATCACTTCCGCCGCGGGGTCGCTTAAAATTCAGATGTATAATTCAAACACCGCCACCACCTTAAATTCCATCAGTCCGGTGATTAAACTGATCAACCAAGGTTCGGCGGCCATCAACCTTTCCACAGTGACGATCAGGTATTATTATACGGTGGATGGCGATAAAACCCAGAATTATTGGTGTGACCATGCGGCCATTACCAGTCCCAGCTATACCGCGATTACCTCGAATGTTACGGGTAAGTTTGTCAAACTGGATACAGCGGTATCCGGAGCGGACTATTATCTTGAGATCGGCTTTACCAGCGGGGCGGGGAGTCTGGCTGCCGGAGCTGCCGCGGAGATTCAGTCGCGGTTTGCTAAAAATGATTGGACAAATTACACCCAAACCGGTGATTATTCATTTAATTCATCAGCCACCAGTTTCGTTGATTGGACGAATGTAACGGCATACGTTTCAGGAAACTTGCAATGGGGAACTGAACCGGGCGGAAGCACGGCCAATCCAACCGCAACAGTAGCCCGAACACCTACTCCGACTGGTGCAAGTACCGCCACTCCAACACCGACCGTAACACCAACCCCAACGCCGGTGACAACAGCCACACCGACAGCCACAACCACGACCAGTCCCAGTTCTAACGCCTTGTTCATCGGCCGTTTTGATACCAGCGACCCGGCGGGACCCAAGTCTGCCTGGAGCGCGACCACCATCAAGGCTAATTTTACGGGAACCGGTATCAGTGCAAACCTGGTTTCCACCGGCGATAATTGGTATAATGTAATTATTGACGGCATAGTCAAGACGCCGGTCAATATCCCATCAGGCACGAATGGTTCTGTGACTTTAGCTTCGGGGCTTACTTCCGGAACCCATACCATTGAGTTTGTAAGAAGAACGGAAGCGTGGGTGGGGGATGTACAATTTAAAGGCTTTACCGTAACAGGGGGTAATTTACTGGCGCCGCCGAGCGCTTCCACAAGGCGTATCGAATTTATCGGAGACTCCATTACCTGTGGGTATGGAAATGAAGGAACCAGCCAATATCAAAACTTTACCACCAAAAATGAGAATGCTTACCTGGCTTATGGTTCGGTCGCTGCCCGGGCTTTGGGCGCGGATCAGATCACGGTTTCATGGTCGGGCAAAGGAGTGATCCGCAATTACGGCGGGGATACCAACGAGATGATGCCACAGATTTATCCGCGTATTCTGCCGTATAACACCACTTTAACCTGGAATCCCAGCCAGTGGATTCCGCAAGTGGTGGTCATCAATCTATGCACCAACGACTTCAGCATCGGTGTACCTGACAAGACCACCTTTACCACCACTTATGCAAAATTTGTGAATCAGCTCCGGAGCCAATATAGCGACGCTCATATTTACTGTGCCGTAGGGCCGATGTTAAACGGTGATAATCTCACCAATGCGCGGGATTTCATTAATACAGTGGTCAATCAGCTTAAATCCGCCGGTGATTCCAAAATCCACTTCATCGAATTTCCGATGCAGGATGGATCGCTGGGCTATGGTGAGGATTGGCATCCTTCGGTCGCCACCCATGCCCAGATGGCCAATGAGCTTGTCCAACAGATAAAGACCGATTTGGGCTGGTAAAGAAAGACGGCTACGCGCGAATTTTAACGGATTAAACTTGGCCGGACCGAAAAAAGAGAATTTTCAAGCATGAATACTAAGTTGCCTCTAAATATAGAGTGGAGGCAACTTAGTATTAAAAAGACAAATTTGCATCAATTCGTATTTATTTAAATGCAAATTTTGAAAAATCGGTTTTTGGAAAGGAAATTTTTATGAGAAAACGAATAGTGATTTTTTTATTGACCGTCGCCCTGTTAAGTTTTTCGGTGATGTTGCCCATCAATATTACATCCGCCGCAGGGTCGCTGAAAGTCCAGATGTACAATTCCAGTACCGCCGCCACCACCAATTCCATTAGTCCGGTGATTCGATTAATCAACCAGGGAACGGTGGCCGTCAGCCTGTCCACGGTGACCATCCGGTATTATTACACAATTGATGGAGATAAAGCCCAGAATTACTATTGTGACTATGCGGTGATGAACCCCGGCAATACGGTGAAAACCTCAAATATAACGGGTAATTTTGTCAAAATGGGTACGGCGGTCTCTGGCGCCGACTATTACCTGGAGATAGGTTTTACCAGCGCGGCGGGTTCTTTGGCCGCCGGAGCAACCGTGGACATCCAGTCGCGGTTTGCCAAAACGGATTGGACCAATTATACCCAAACCGGTGATTATTCATTGAACTCGTCAGCCACGAGTTTGGTTGATTGGAATTATGTAACGGCTTATCTTTCGGGAAACTTGCAATGGGGAACCGAACCGGGCGGAAGCACTCCCGCGCCGACAGGCACAGTTACCTCGTCACCTACGGTGACGCCGACGCCTACTTTAACGGCAACCCCGACGCCAACGCCTACTTTAATGGCCACCCCGACACCGACCATACCTCCGGCAACTGTCACGCCGACATCGACCGCACCTCCGGCAACGGCAACACCGACGGGCAATCCCGGCGCAATTACAGTACTCTATAAATGCGGTGATACCAATGCAACTGCGGGCTCAATTAGCTTCAGTGTTCAAGTAAAGAATAACGGCGCTGTCGCGCTTGACCTTTCCACGGTCAAGGTTCGGTACTGGTATACGATTGATGGGTCTCAGACGCAAACATTTTCCTGCGACTATGCGCGGATTGGTTCCGGCAATATTACGGGAACTTTTGTAAGAATGACGAACAGCGCGACTACCGCGAATTATTATTTGGAAATGGGCTTCGCAAGCGGAGCGGGTAGTTTGGCCGCCGGCGCAAGCACCGGGGATATTCAAATCCGGTTTTATAAGACCAACTATGCAAGTTTTTCTCAGAGCAACGATTATTCCTTTAACTCTGGGCTGACGGCTTACGGTCAAAATACCAATGTCACCGGTTATGTAAGCGGCGCTTTGGCATTTGGGACCGAACCCTACGTAGCCCCCCTCGGCACTCCGAATCCGAATGTCCTGTACATTGGCCGCTTTAATACCAGTGATCCGGCAGGACCCAAGTCCGCCTGGAGCGCGACGACTATCAAGGCGAATTTCACGGGAACCGGTATCAGCGCCAACCTGGTTTCCACCGGTGATAATTGGTATAATGTAGTGATTGACGGTGTAGTCCGGACGCCGGTCAATGTCTCATCCGACACGTCCGGGTCTGTGACTTTAGCTTCAGGGCTTGTCCCCGGAACCCATACCATTGAGTTTATACGAAGAACGGAAGCTTGGGTTGGGGATGTCCAATTCAGAGGTTTTACGGTGGAAAATGGTGAATTACTGCCGCCGCCGAGCCTATCTTCAAGGCGGATCGAATTTATCGGCGACTCCATCACCTGCGGCTATGGCAATGAAGGGACCAGCGCAAGTCAACATTTTACCACTCAAAATGAAAATGCTTACCTGGCCTATGGTGCGGTAACCGCCCGGGCTTTAGGCGCGGATCAGTTTACGACCGCCTGGTCGGGCAAAGGAGTCATCAGCAATTATGGCGGAGATACCACGGATCTGTTTCCTGTGGTATATTCTCGGATATTACCTTGGGATACCACGACGTTATGGGATCCCAGCCAATGGATTCCGCAAGTGGTGGTCATCAATCTATGCACCAATGACTTCAGCGTCGCGATACCGGATAAAACTGCCTTTACCACGGGATATTCCAATTTTGTAAAGCAGATCCGAAACCAATATTCCGGCGCGCACATTTACTGCGCTTTGGGGCCCATGTTAAGCTGGGATAGTTTGACCAGTGCCCGGGATTACATCACCACGGTGGTGAATCAGTTGAATACCGCCGGGGATACCAAAATCCACTTCATCGAATTTCCGATACAGGATGGAACGCTTGGTTATGGCGAAGATTACCATCCTTCCGTGGCCACCCATGCCCAGATGGCAACTCAACTTACCCAACAGATAAAGACCGATTTAGGCTGGTAATGTAAAGGCATAATTAGAATTATAAAAGCAACTTGATATGCACCATATTAAGTTGCTTTTAAAATCAATGCTTATTCATTAAAAAAGAATTTCGGAGAAGAATTCATTGAAGGAAGGAAAAATTTAGTGAAAAGAAGCATCATAATTTTTTTATTGATCATCGCATTCGTATGTATTTCATTTACATCCACTATGGACGTTGCATCCGCCGCGGGGTCGCTGAAAGTCCAGATGTACAATTCCAGTACCGCCACCACCACCAATTCCGTTAGTCCGGTGATTCGATTAACCAACCAGGGCACGGTGGCCATCAGCCTGTCCACGGTGACCATCCGGTATTATTACACAATCGATGGCGACAAAGCCCAAAATTACTACTGTGACTATGCGGTGATGAACCCTGGCAATACGGTTAAAACCTCAAATATAACAGGTAATTTTGTCAAAATGGGTACGGTGGTCTCTGGCGCCGACTATTACCTGGAGATAGGTTTTACCAGCGTGGCGGGTTCTTTGGCCGCCGGAGCAACCGTGGACATCCAGTCGCGGTTTGCCAAAACGGATTGGACCAATTATACCCAAACCGGTGATTATTCATCGAACTCGTCAGCCACGAGTTTGGTTGATTGGAATTATGTAACGGCTTATGTTTCGGGAAACTTGCAATGGGGAACCGAGCCGGGCGGAAGCACTCCCGCGCCGACAGGCACAGTTACCTCGTCACCTACGGTGACGCCGACGCCTACTTTAACGGCAACCCCGACGCCAACGCCGACCAGTACGGCAACCCCGACACCGACCGTACCTCCGGCAACTACCACGCCGACACCGACCGCAACTCTGGCAACGGCAACACCGACGGGCAATCCCGGCACAATTATGGTACTCTATAAATGCAATGATACCAATGCAACGGTGGGTTCAATCAGTTTCGGTGTCCAAGTAAAGAATAACGGCGCCACCACGATTAATCTTTACACGGTCAAGGTTCGGTACTGGTATACAAGTGATGGGACTCAGACGCAAACATTTTCCTGCGACTATGCGCAGATTGGTTCCAGTAATATTACGGGAACTTTTGTAAAAATGTCGAGCACCGCGACTACCGCCAATACTTATTTTGAACTGGGTTTCGCAAGCGGAGCGGGTAGTTTGGCCGCCGGGGCAAGCACCGGGGATATTCAAATACGGATTTTTAAGACCAACTATGCAAGTTTTTCCCAGAGCAACGATTATTCCTTTAATTCCGGGCTGACGGCTTACGGTCAAAATACCAATGTCACCGGTTATGTAAGAGGTACTTTGGCATTTGGGACCGAACCCCAAGCAAACATAACCCCGGCCCCGACGGCAACACCAGTTATTTTTTCACCGACTCCGACCATTGGTCCCTCGGGTCTGCCGATCCCTCCCGGCAACAGCAGCGTTCCCCGGCCGATAGGCGCTCAGGGAGGACTGAGTGTAGTCAACTGGGCGGGCTTTACCGGCGCGGTTTCTTATACCTTCGACGACGCCAACCAGTCCCAGATCGATCATTACGCGGAACTGAACGCGTTGGGCGTACCCATGACTTTCTATCTCACCACGAACAGGCCCGAAGCGGCGAACAACATTTGGGCACAGGCGGTCAAAGACGGCCATGAACTTGGCAATCATACCCAAACTCATGCGTCAACAGCTTCGGATAGTGAGATCGATACATGTACGACCTTTATCCAGCAGACCTTTGGCGTAACGCCCTACACCATGGCAGCGCCATACGGTGACATGAGCTACGCGACTTATGCTCAGTCCAGGTTCCTGGCGAACCGGGGCGTCTGGGGGGGCTCGATTGCGCCGAATGACAGTACGGACCCGTTCAACCTGCTTTGTAACTGTCCGGCGACGGGCGCTTTGGCCGCCAATATTAACAGTCCCATCCTTTCCGCCCGCAGTTTGGGGAATTGGCAGATTATGCTGTTCCATGGGTTCTCCGACAGCGATTACCAGCCGGTGGATATTGGGGAGTTCACCAGCAGTGTGAATGCGATCAAGGCTTACGGCGACATGTGGATGGATACGGTCTGTAACATTTGCGCATATTGGCGCGCGCAAAAGCTATTTTTAACGCTTACCCCCACCACCTCCGGCACGGATATGATCTATACCTGGACTTTGCCCGCGCATTTCCCCACCGGCAAGTACCTGCGGGTCAAGGTTACCGGAGGAACGCTCAAACAAAACGGCGCGGTACTGAATTGGGATGGCCACGGTTATTATGAGATTTCGTTGGATACGGGGTCACTCACCATATCGCCCTGAGCATTATGACAATATTTTAATATGGATGGTTACATCGTATCGTAATTAAAAGTTGAATATCAAAACGGGGCTGTCTTTTGCGGCAACCCCGTTTTGATATTGGAGAAAAAGCGATGGTGATTTTGATTACGGCAGATGAGTTAAATAACAATTATTTCATTAGGATCTTACTGAAAAATTCATATGCCTTATCAATATTGAAGAATTGGCATAAAATCGGAGTGTGTAAAATAATTTGTGTAAACTCCTTGCCGATATAAAAAACAAGGAGGATACAGATGGAACTGGATAAAAACCTATTAAAACAAATTGTCAAAGAAAAAGGGCTTAAAACAGTTGAAGATG